>CAIXEV010000431.1 GCA_903918555.1 uncultured bacterium
CTTCGGGCGCCAGTGGGCCCGGGACTTCGGAAGTCGTTCGTGGTCAGACTCGTTCGTCGTCAGAATTGTTCGTAGTCGTAACGCAGGATGATTTCGTCGGGCTTTGCCCGAGGAAGTCGCAGCGGGCGAAAGCCAGCTGGCACCCACTGCATGGGGCGATGGAATCACCCCATGCAGGATCGAGGCGACCTGACCTTCGGTCAGATCTCCTCGATCTCCGCGCACTTCTTCGTCGCCAGCGCGTCGAGGGCGTCGCAGAACTTCTTGGTGAGCTCGTCGACCTCTTCCTTCGCGCTCTTGGCTGCGTCCTCGGGGATCGCGTTCTTCTTGTCGGCCACCGCGGCGTCGATCGCCTTGTTGCCGTCGCGGCGCTCGTTGCGCACGGCGACCTTCGATTCCTCTGCGAGCTTCTTCACCTGCGACATCAGCTGCTTGCGGCGCTCCGAGCTCGGGGCGGGCACATTGATGCGGATGGCGTTGCCTTCCGACATCGGGTTGAGGCCGAGGCCCGAGGTCTCGATCGCGCGGATGATGTCGTGCTTCGCGCCCGGGTCGAACGGCTTCACGAGGAGCTGCGTCGCCTCGGCCACGGAGATCGCCGCGAGCTCGCGCAGGTCGGTGTGCGAGCCGTAGTAGTCGACCTTGATGTACTCGAGCAGGGCGGTGCTCGCGCGGCCCGTGCGGATGCCCCGCAGTTCGCGCGAAAGGTAGTCGGAGGAACGCTGCATGCGCTCCTCGGTCTCGAGGAGGATCGTGTCGAGGTCCATAGAGGAGCGAGTGTAGCAGAGCCCTGCGCGCGGCCGTTCGTGACGAGCATGAGACCGTCGCTTGACCGAATCGCCTGCAGCCGATGCAATAGGGACATGTCCTCGACCAAGGTTCCCCAGCGGCTCGTGCTCAAGATCAGTGGCGAGAGCCTTTCCCCCGCGGGCCAGCTCGGGATCGACACCCAGGAACTGCGCGTCATCGCCGGCGAGATCTCGCAGGCGTGCGAGCTCGGCGGCCAGATCGCGGTCGTCGTCGGCGGCGGCAACATCATCCGCGGCGCGCGCATGGCGAAGGACGGCGTGGTCCACCAGTCGACCGCCGACTACATGGGCATGCTCGGCACCGTCATCAACGGCCTCGCGCTGAAGGAGGCGCTCGAGGGCATCGGGCGCCCTGCGCGCGTGATGAGCGCCATCAATGTCCCGGCCGTCGCCGAGCCGTTCATCCGCGGCCGCGCCATCCGGCACCTCGAGAAGGGCCGCGTCATCATCCTCGTCGCGGGCACCGGCAACCCGTTCTTCACCACCGACACCTGCGCGAGCCTGCGCGCGATCGAGCTGAACGCGAGCGTCCTGCTCAAGGCCACCAAGGTCGACGGCATCTACACCGCCGACCCGAAGAAGGACCCGACCGCGAAGCGCTACGAGCGCCTGACCTTCGGCGAGGCGATCGAGAAGCAGCTCGGAGTCATGGACCTCACCGCGCTGACGATGTGCATGGAGCACGACCTGCCCGTGTGCGTCTTCGACTACAAGACCCCGGGAAACATCCGCCGGGTCGTGTCGGGCGAGAAGATCGGCACCACCGTCACGCGCGGGTGAGCCGGGCGCAGTGACCCGAACGGGTGATCAAGTCCCGACGACGCCTGCCGTGGAGGCGGGCCGTCTCCTCGCCGATTCTGCGGTTTGATTGGCGCTTGTGACGCCGCAGGGCGCCCAGTCCGTACAATCTCTGCTCGCAGGATGCGTATTCGGACAGGTGGGCTTTGCGCGATCCATGACACCGAACCGACAGCTTTCGCAGGACGCGACGGACCCCCGTTCGCCCGATGCACTGATCCGCGACGAGCGGCGTCGGATCATCCGCGAGCGGTGGCTGCACCTTCTCCTCCTCGGATTCGCGCTCTCGGTGATCGTGCATGTGCTGCTCATGCTGCGGCTGTGGTGGGTCAAGCTGCCCGACCGCGTCGATCCCGACGCGCCCGCGGTCGAGCTCGCGCTCCAGCAGCTGCCGCCCGCGGTCGAGATCACCGAGGATGTCGAGCTTCCCGATCCATCGCCGATGGTGGTGGGCCCGATCACCACGGAGATGGACCCGATCCCCAATCTCTCGAACGATCTCGCCTCCGACAATCCGTCGCTCGACAGCTACGGCGCGATCGAGGCGCCCGGGGTCGGCGCGATCGTCGGCCCGGGCGGCGCCGGTCAGGGCATCGGCATCGGCGGCGGCAAGGGCGGCGGCGGCACGACTTTCTTTGGCGTCGGCGGCCGCGGCACGCGGTTCGCGTACATCGTGGATGTCTCGGGCTCGATGGAGCAGGAGAACCGCCTCATCACCGCGCTCTCGGAGCTCAAGCGCTCGATCTCGGCGTTGCCCGACTTCGCGCAGTTCTTCGTGGTGCTCTACTCGAACGGCGCGATCTACCCGGATTTCCAGACCACCTGGCAGCGCGCGAGCCGCGGCAACATCTCGCGCATGAAGAAGTGGATCGACGAGCAGTCGCCGCGCGGCGGCACCTATCCGCTGCAGGCGTTCGACATGGTCTACAAGCTGCCGCAGGCGCCCGATGTGATCTTCTTCCTCACCGACGGCGAGATTCCCGGCGAAACGGCCTATCACCTCCGTGACTACGCGAAGAACGCGAAGCGCGAGACGATCATCAACACGATCGGTTTCTCGAGCGAGGCAGGCAAGGAGACGCTGGTCGAGATCGCGAAGGAGCACCGCGGCGTGTTCCGCTTCGTGCCGAGCAACTTCGGCGTTGGAGCGGGGGCCGCGCCGTGATGCAGCAGCGCCGGCTCGCCGTCCTTCCCGTGGTCTCGCTCGTCGCAGCGTGCATTGCGTGCGGCTCGCCCGCGTCGGCGCAGGTGACGGTCGAGCTGCGCGGCGGCGCGCCCGACCGCGCGGCCTCGGCCGTGACGGCGCTCGACCAGGGACTCGAGGTCCGGTTCGGCGAGCCGGGCAAGCCAGAGACGCGCGAGGTGATTCCGTGGGACGAGGTGCGCGGGATCTCGGATCCATCGAGCCGCAACGCCGCCGCGGATTTCCTCGCGATGGCGGAGGATCTCTGGCGCGCGCGGATTCGCGTGGCGCGGCGCGATGCGGCGCTCGCGCATCCGCTGCTCGAGCGACATTGGACGCGGCTTCGCGGCGCAAGCGGGCCGACCGCGCAGCTCGTGGCCGAGGGCCTCTTGCGCGCGGCGGTCGAGTCGCGCGACCTGAACGGGGCGGTGGGGCCGTGGATCGCGTGCCTTCGCCTCGGCACCGAAGGCACGCCGACGCGCTTCCCCGCGTTGACGCCGCTGCTCGACGACTCGACCGGGCTCCTCCCCGGGCTCTCGCCCTTCGTGCCGTCCGACATGCGCGCGGCGCTCGCGAAGGCGCTCGACGAGGCGGCCGCGCACGCGCGAAGCATCGGCACGACGCCGCAGGGCTCGGCCGCGACCGCCGCATCGGCGGCGACGCAGATGAGCCGCCTGCTCGCGATCTCCGGCGGCGCCCCTGTGCCCGCGCGCGCCGCGGCGTCCGCGTCCGACGCGCCCGCCGTGCGCGTCCTCGCCGCGATCGAGTCGATCGCCTCCGCCGACGACGCGCGCGCGCGCGAACGCGCCGTCGCAGACTTCGACCGGCTGTACCCCGAGGCGCCTGCGTTCCTGTCCGCATGGAGGCTCGCGGCGATCGGTGCAGGCAGCGCCCGCGCGGCGCGCGCGACGGCGCAGGATGGCCGCGCCGCGGCGCTCGTGGCGGCTGCGCTCGACAACCTCGCCGTGCCCGCGTCGGGGCTCGACAAGACCGGCCTCGTCGATGCGTACGCCATCGAGATGGCGGAGCAACTCACCCGCGAGGCGGGCGACACCGCCGCGGCGA
>CAIXEV010000432.1 GCA_903918555.1 uncultured bacterium
GCCGACCTGGTCGACGAAGCCGCGGATCGCGCGCCCGCTCGAGAACACGGCGCCGGGCACGGCGTCCGCGACCTGTTCGCCGAGCCGCTTCTCGCCGTCCTCGTCCATCTTCGGGTCGAGCTTCATCTGCATGATGTAGGCCTCGCGCGTGTCGAAATGCCGCTCGACCGCGTTGAAGCTCATGAACACGCAGCTGACCGCCTGCTCCATGTAGATCTGCCGCATGCCGAAGGTCTGGGTCGCGATGTCGAGGCCCGCGGCGCTGACCACGCCGACGATCTCGAACTCGGCTTCGTTCTTGCCTGAGCCGAGCCGCAGCTTCGAGCCGACGCCAAGCCCGCGCGCGACGAGAAACTCGGGCGCGACGAGGATCGCGTCGCCTTCCTCGAGCCGCGGGATCGCGGTCTCCGGCGTGCCTTCGATCCAGTCGAGGCGGTTCATCTCGATGAACGGTCGCGGTTCGAATCCGACGCACACGACATTCGTGGGGCCGAGGCCGCGCACGCCGAACACCTGGTCGCCCGACATCCTGAGCGGGAGATATCCGATCGGCAGCGCGCCCGCGACGCCCTCGAGCTTGGCGATGCGCGACTGTTCGTCGGGCGAGAGGCCGGAGGTGCAGAAGATGAAGCCGTCGGCGAAGCGCACGCGCTCGCGCAGGTCGCGGATGATCGCGTCGCCGTTCGAGCGGGTGCTCACGAGGATCGAGACCGCGACCATGAGCGCGCCGGCGGTGCAGCCGAGGCGCCACGGCATGCGCTTCACGCTCGAGGCGAGGAGGCCACGCGGAAGGCCGAGCGCGCGCTCGAGCGGCGGGCTCGCGAGGCTCGAGATGCCGAGCGTGATCGGCACGCTGAGGAGGAACCACGCGATGTGCAGCAGGGGAAGCGTGCCGAAGGCGTAGATCCAGAACCGCGTGTCGCGCGACTCCGGCAGCAGTCCGAGCGCCCAGACGCCGAAGATCGCGAGCGAAACGCCGGCCGCCGCGACGATGACTCCCTTGCGAGGCGCGCGCGCGCGGATCGCGATCGCCTCGAGCGGCGAGATGCGCGCCGCGCGGAACGCGGGGAAAAGCCCGCCGAGCACGCCGCTGAGCGTTGCGCCCGCGACGGCGAGCGCTGCGCCGCGCGTGTCGAAGGCGAGGCCGCCGGGCACGAAGTCGCGGTAGATCGCGACGAGGATCGAGAGAAGCCCGAGGCCGATCGGAACGCCGATCACGCCGCCGCCGAGACCGATGACGAGCCCGGTGACGAGCTGCGCGCCGAAGAGCTGCGCGCGGGACGCGCCGATCGCACGGGCGATGCCCATCTCGCGCAGTTCCTCGAGGACCGCGGTGGTCATGCCGGTCGCCACGATGGCTGCGCACGAGAGGAACGCGATCATCGTCGCGAGCAAGGTCGACAGCTCGCTCGCGGCGACCTGGCGGTCGAGCCCCGTGCGGACGCGCTCGGCGGGTTCGCAGAGCATCGGGTCGCGCAAGGTCTCGGAGCGCGCCGCGGACCAGGTCTCGACATCGACGCCGTCCTTGAGGGCGATCGCGATGCTGGTGAGCCTGCCTTCGCGCTTGGTCGCCTCGGCGAGCACGCCGCGGTCGATCTCGACGAGCGCGCGCTGCAGCGCGCCGAGCACGGGCCGCTTGTAGATGCCGACGACCTCGACCTCGAGGGGCTTTCCGAAGCGCACGATGCGCAGGTTGTCGCCGGGCTTGGCCTTCAGGAGCTCCGCCGTCCCGGGATCGAGCACGACCTCGCGCGGTCCCTCGATGCGGCGTCCCTCGGTGATCTCGACCTCGCGGAAGAACGCGTCTTCGCCCGGCTCGACGCCGCGCGCCTGCACGGTGGCGCGGCGCGGCTGGCCGGCGTCGTTTCGGCTTGACTCGTTGGCGAGCGTGATCGAGCCCGAGAGGCGTCCGGCCGCGCGCTCGACGCCCGTCCACTTGCGCGCGTCGTCGAGGATCGATGCGTCGAACGGCTCCGCGTACCGGTGCACGATGCGGGCATCGGTCGCGCCCATCGCCTTCGTGATCGAATCCTCGAGGCTCGCCTGCGCCGTGCGCATGCCGCTCGTCACCGCGACGACGAGGCTTGCGGCGAGGGCGACCGCCGAGACGAGCAGCGCGGTCCTACCGCGTCGACCGAGCAAGCTCCTGCGCGCGAAGGGCCAGAGTCCCCGCATCGAGTGCTCCTTCCTCGTTCGTGTGGGTGCCGGTGTCGAACTCGCCGGCGACGCGTCCGTCGCGCAGCACGATGACGCGCTCGCAGTTCGCGGCGGCCGACGCCTCGTGCGTCACCATGAGAAGCAGGGTGCTGCGCTCGCGCGCGATCTCGCGAAGCAGCGTGAAGAGACGCGCGCCCGCGGCGCTGTCGAGGTTGCCCGTCGGCTCGTCGGCGAGGACGACGCTCGGCGAGAAGAACAGGGCGCGCGCGATGGCGACGCGCTGCTGCTCGCCGCCGGACAGCGCGTCGGGACGATGGTCCGCGCGCGCGCCGACGCCGAGATCGTCGAGCAGTCCGCGCGCCCGCTTCTCGGCGTCGCGCCGCGGCATGCCGTCGAGCATGGCCGGAAGCACCACATTGTCGAGCGCGGTCATCGACGGCAGCAGGTTGAAGTGTTGGAAGACGATGCCGATGCGGCGCCGGCGATAGAGCGTGAGTTCCTTCTCGCCGAGGCTGTCGATGCGCACGCCCGCGACCTCGACCGAGCCCGAGGTCGGGCGGTCGAGCCCCGCGATCAGGTGCATCAAGGTGCTCTTGCCGCTGCCCGACGCGCCCATGATCGCGTAGAAGCCCGCGCCTTCGATGGTGAGATCGACGCCACGGAGTGCTTCGACGGAGCGGGCGCCGAGGTCGTAGGACTTCGTCACGCCGCGACAGAGGATGCTCGGCGGTGCTGCCTGCATGGAACAGTCTGGGTCTGGAGCGTAGGCACAGCGCCGTTGCGCCGTGCCGCGAGGATCGAGGAGGCCGCGTGGCGCGTGTGGCCGCGCGGGCGGCCACGCTCAGTGGCCGTGCTTCTTGTCGTAGTCGGCGCCGTTGGGCAGCGCGAGGATCGCGGATGCGTCGCCGACCTCGAGCTTGACCAGCCAGCCCTTGCCGTACGGATCGCTGTTGAGGA
>CAIXEV010000433.1 GCA_903918555.1 uncultured bacterium
ATGTAGATCGCGGCCGACACGGCGGCCATGAAGATCAGCACATAGCTGAAGATGATCACATTCGTGTGGATGTAGAGCCACACATCGTGGAGCACCGGCATCATGTTGGTGATGTTCGGGTTGAGCTGGACGGGCAGGAAGTGCGCCGCCATCAGCGCGACCATGGCGCTCACAGCCCCGCCGAGCGCGAAGAGACCGCGCATCGCGGTCTTGCGCGTGAACCACTCGATCACGATCGCGCCGAGGCAGCCGAACCACGCGCTCGTGGTCACCGCCTCGAACATGTTCGAGTTCGGCCAGCGGTCGGCGATGTACCAGCGCAAGAGGACCGCGAAGGTGTGGAGCAGCACCGCCACGCCGAAGACGCCGAAGCCGATCCAGGTCGCCGTGCGCCACTTCCACACGAATCCAAGCAGGAGGAAGATCGACGCCGCCATGTAGACGAGCCACACGCGCGTCATGTGGTCATGCTTGAAGTACCAGTGCTCCCACGAGAGGCGGTCCTGGTCGGGGTAGTTCGCGAGGTCGACCTGCGCGAGCTTGGTGTTCAACCCCGCGATGGCGCGGTTGACGCCCGCGGCGTCGGCCGCCAGCCACGAGTTCACGAAGAGACGCCACGCGTCGGCGACCCCCGCGCGCTGCTCCGGGGTGAGGTCCGCGGGCGGCTCTCCCTTCTGCGCGAGAAGCAGCATCGCCCCTGGAACGGGCTCGCTGCCGCCGTCCGCGAACATGATCTCCTCGATCCCGTGCCACGGCTTCTGCATGTCGCCGTCGCCGCGCGGAACGATGCGCAGCTGCTGGAGCAGGAAGCGCGGGTCCTTGACGCCGAGCGCCGAATCGATCGCATCGACCACCTTCGCCGTGCGGATCAGGTCCTTGCGCATCTCGCGGAGGAGCGCGACGACCTCGGGCTTCACGATCAGCGTCTCGCTGATGAGCCCGTGCTCCTCGAAGGCCTCCATGCGCTCCTGCATCGCAGGCGAGTTGTCGGTGCGCAGCACGGTCTCGACGATGTTCTTGCGCGGCCCGGCGCCCTTCACATAGATCACATCCGCGTCGCGGTACGCGTCGGGACGGAACAGCATGTCGAAGTAGGTGAAGAGCGGATCCTGCCCCGCGATCGCGCGCGGCCCGGCCACGAAGCCGACCATCTCGTTCGCAAAGCTCGACATGCTCTTGATGCGGCCGTCGTTCTGGACCGCGATGGTGCCGAGCGTCTGGAGGTCGATCTGCGAGGCGAAGTCGGAGGGCGCAGGCTGAGGCTTGGGCGCGTCGCCCTGCGCGGCCACCGCGTGCATCGAAAGGACGAGCGCAGCCAGCGCCCCGAGGATTCGAACGAACACGCTCATGCCTTCACTCCTTCTGCGCCGCGGCCGCGGGCGAGGCCGGCGAGGACCTCCTCCTGGCGGCGGCGCTTGATGACGGGCTTCACATAGAACGCGTAGATCATGCCGAGCACAGAGATGCAGCAGCCGAGCAGCTGCGTGTAGACGCCGTTGCGGTTGCCGACGCCGAGCACCGTGTAGTTGAGGCCGAGGCTCGCACGCTCGCCCTCCGCCACCGCCGTGTCCGGCGGATCCCACTGCGCCTGGAAGTACCAGAGCCCGTCGTGGGAGACCGGATCGTTCACGCTGACCGAGACCGGCTCGCTCCACGAGGCGTCGCCTTCGTCCTTGAAGCGGACGCGGCTCATGTAGTCGCGGATCGTGCCCTGCCGGCCCGTGAATCCGCCGACATGCGCGGTGAGCACGAACTCCTCGAGGCTGATCTGGGTCTCGAGCGGAATGCGCTGGCGCGAGAACATCACCTCGACCTCGCGGCCGTCGGCGAGGCGCACCGTCCGCGGCTCGTACGGCGACTTGCGCAGCACGCGCTCGGGCGCGTCGAACACCCAGCGGTTGAACGGCACCCACTGCGGCTCGCCGTTCGGCGCCGCAAGGCGGATCTGCGAGAAGATCTCCATCGCGTCGCGCTCGCGCTGCTCCTTCGGGATCACGAGCGGCTTCGCCTCGAGCACCGCGCGCTCCATCAGGTCGTCGACGCGCACGGTGATGCCGCCGTCGAGCTTGATGGGCTCGCGCTCCTTGAGGTCCATGACCTTCGGCTCGCTTCCGATCGAGGCGACCAGCCGCATGCGGCCCGACTCGGGGCCATGCACGATCGTGACGAGCGAAAGCCCGTTGCCCGGCTGGTAGGTCGCGACGATCGAGTCGTCCTCGATCTTCGGCGCGCCGTGCGCGTCGGACGCATCGGGCGCGACGACATCGCGCGTGAGCGTCGGATCGCTGAAGATCCAGCGGCGGAACAGGCCCTTCGGCGTGCGCAGCTCGACGATCGCGACCGACACGGTGCGGCCCGCGACCGGCAGGTTGTCGCTGACATTGATCACGCGGTAGGCGTACGGAGCCTTGCCGTCGGCCGCGCCGCCATCGGGGATCTTGATCTCCACGAACGGCGCATCGGGATTCACGGACGCGACCTCGCGGATCTCCTCGCGGATCGTGACGCCCTTCTCGGGAATGCTGATCTCGATCGTGGGCTGCTTGAGGAGCGGCGCGAACTCGCCCTCGTCGGCGATCGACGCCAGGCGCAGGAGCCCGCCGTCCGCGGTCGCGCGCTCGCGGTCGAACGCGATGAGGCGGTAGTCCGCGCGCTGGCCGCGGTCGCTCTCGATCGCGACGAACGCGACCGGGTTGAGCGGCGTGCCCGCGGCGCCCTCGACGAAGCGGCTGCGCGGGATCGCGTAGCGGAGGTATCCGCTCACATCGAACGCGACATCGGGGAACGGATCCGTCGGGCTGACCGCGGGAACCTTGATGTCGAGCCCGCGCTTCGGCAGCTCGATGTCGCCCGGCATCTGGAACACCATCGACGGCTCGGCGACATAGTCGTTGTACATCGGCATGCCGTCGATCGGCCGCTCGCTCCACTGCTTCTCGCCGGGCTTGCGCACATAGAGCGCCCACGACTTGACGAGCTCGTTGCGCAGGTACATCCACTGCTGCGGCTCGTACTCGAGCGCCATCGCCATCGATTCATCGAAGATCGGCTTGCCGATCTCCTTCACCGCGCGCTTCATGGGCTGCTGGGGATCGGAGGTGAAGATCAGGTCTTCGGTGAGATCCGCGTGCCCCGCGAGCAGCTGGCGCATGTAGCGCTTGCCGTTGCGGTCGACCGCGATGGTGACGCTGTAGACGCGCTGGCCCTTGCTGTCGCCCGTGAGCAGTTCCCACGCCGGGTCGACCGACATCACCTCGAACTTCACTTCGTCCGGGCCCGACCCGCGGGCGAACTTGATGCCGGGGGCGGCGAGGAAGCTGACGGTCTCGGCGCGCGCCGCGCCATCGGCGCCGGTGACGGTGTACTGCGCGACCACCTGGCGGCGCGCGACGGGCGTGTCGCCCTCGACCTTGGTGCCGAAGTAGATGAACGAACCGACGATCAGCATGACGATGCCGGTGTGGATCATCCAGACGCCGTAGTTGACGACCTTGAACGGAATCCGCCGCAGCGTCGTCACGATGATGTTGACCGAGATGAGGATCATCATCAGGTCGAACGGCCACCAGTGGAACCACTCGAACTCCGTCATCTCGAGGCCGCGCCACTGGCGGATCTGGTCGTGCGCCCAGTTCTCCGCCTTGAGGATGTTCCAATGCTCGGGATAGACGATGCCCGCTGAACCGATCGACGAATAGATGAAGAGCAGCGCCAGCAGCCAGATGCCGAACTTGACGTTCGAGAACAGATCGAGCAACCAGCCGGCCACGCCGGTGCGCCACCACGGTGCTGCTTCGTCGGCTGGAACCGCGGGGTTCTGGGGAGCGTTCATCGCGGGATTGGTCATGTGGGGTCGCTGGATCGGGGCCGGCGGCGCTCGCCGGATCGCGGGGCACGATGCTACGCGAGCCGACGCGTACGCGCTGCGAAGGAATCGGTTGCGGCATCGGCGTCTTCGGCTGCGAACGCGCCTCTTCGGCTGCGCCATGCGCGCTTCGGCTATCATCGGCGCCCCCTCTCACACGGAGTTTCCATGCGCCTGATTGCCTCGATTGCCGTTGCCGCGTTCTCGATCGCCTCTCTCGCATCCGCGCAAGGAACGCCGCCCGCGGCGCCCACCGCGCCTGCCGCGCACGCAGCGAAGGCTCCGACCGCTTCGGCGTCGATGGAGTACGCCGTGATGCGCACCAACAAGGGCGACATCGTGATCGAGCTCGATCGCGCGAAGGCTCCGATCACCGTCGAGAACTTCGCCGGCTACATCAAGGAAGGCTTCTTCGACGGCACCGTCTTCCACCGCGTGGTTCCGAACTTCGTGATCCAGGGCGGCGGCTTCACCGCGGCCGGCGAGCAGAAGAAGACGAAGGCGCCGATCTCCAACGAGTGGCAGAACGGCCTCAAGAACAAGCGCGGCACGCTCTCGATGGCGCGCACCAACGACCCCAACAGCGCCTCGAGCCAGTTCTTCATCAGCCTCAAGGACAACGACATGCTCGACCAGCCGATCTCCGGCGGCGCCGGGTACG
>CAIXEV010000434.1 GCA_903918555.1 uncultured bacterium
AGGGGAGGCGCGATGACGCGGAGACTTTCGGCAATGCTTACGCTCTGCGCGTTCGTCTGGGTCGCCGTGCAGCCTGGCCGCGCGGCTGATCCGCCGGTCGCGTCTCCCGTGGCGTCTCCCGTCGAGGCTCCCGTGGCGTCTCCGGTGGCAGTCGATCTCGACGCGATGATCCGCGCCCTGGCCGACGAGTCGCTCTGCGTGCCGCTCGAAGGCTTGGTCGCGTCGACCGCCATCCACTCCTCGCGCGACCAGGGCTCGGTTTCCCGCGAGGAGAGCATCTCGTGGTTCTCCGAGGCCGACTCGGGAAATGCGATTCGCATCGATCGCGTCGATGGCCGCTCGGAGTGGGTGCTTGCGGAGCTCGTGGGCGCTGGCGCGATCACGCGGATCGTGGTGAGTTCGCCCGCCGCGATGCGCGACGCCGTGCTGCGCGTGCGGGTCGATGGCGGCGCGCAGCCGGCGATCGAATGGCCTTTGCGCGAGTTGGAAGGCGTCATCGCGCCGCGCTTCGCGCCTTTCGTCGCGTGGCATCCTGCGAAGGACCTTCCGCGCGAGGGCGACGTCGGCGGCGGCACCATCGACTGCATCCTGCCGATGCCGTTCGCGCGCTCCTGCATCGTGACGCTCGACAGGCGCCCCGAGCTCTATCGGATCGAGTCGATCGCCTTCGCGGACGGCGTGCGCGTGGAGCCGCGTGCGCGCGATCGATCGGAGCGCGACGGGGGCGCGGCCTTCGCGGCCGTGCGGGCGGACATCGCGGCGCGCGCGTCGCTCAGGCCGACGGCGCAGTCGGTCGTGCGCGCTCGATCGCCAGCGTCGCCGTCGCTGCCCTCTGAGCTCTCCGCGTCGCCTCTCGCGGCCGGCGCGCGCGTCGAGCGCTCGGTCGAGGGCTCGGTCGAGGGCGACCGCGGCGGCGTGGTGAGGCGCGTGGCCATCAGGATCGACCCGATGCAGGCGCGCGCCGCGGTGCGCGAGCTCTGGGTCGAGTGCGACTTCGACGGCGAGCCCACGATCCGCATGCCGCTCGGGCATTTCATCGGCCTCGGCGAGTCGACAGGGCCCACCGCGGACGCGTTCCGCGCCGTCGGGCCCGATGGGTCGATGGAGTTCCGCCTTCCCATGCCGTTCGCGCGGAGCGCGCGCGTGGCGATCGCGAACCGCGGCGCTGCGCCGCTTGCGTGTGCGCTGGAGATCTTTGAGGCCGACGAGATCGTCGAGATCGCTTCGCGCGATCCCGCCGATCGCCCGCAGCTCCTGCACGGCGCCGTGAGGATCCACGACCGCGTCTCCGTCGAGCGGCCCGTCGAGCTCGAGCTCGCGCGCATCGAGGGCAGGGGCACGCTTGTCGGCGAAAGCACCGCGCACCACGCTGCGCTTCCCGCGTGGTGGCCGAGCGGCGACGACCGCATGCTCGTCGATGGCCGCGACGAACTCGCGGGGCCGTCGTTCGATCTCTCCTTCGGCAGCGCGCCTGGGCTCCCGCGCGTGGCGCGCGGCGCACTCGTGTCGATTCCCGCACGCGCCGACGCCCGGGGCCCGCTCCATTGGTCGGCCTCGCGTCTCCGCAGGCTCGACGCCGTGCGCTTCACGGCTTCGCTCGTGCAGACGCTCGAGCTGATTCCCGCCGCAACCGCAGGCTGCGAGGTCAGTCTCTCGCACGCGGTGCTCTGGTACGCGCGCGCTGGTGAGAGCCGCGGTGTCGGCTTCGACGATCCTGGGCGGATGCCCGCCGTGGCCACGCCCCGCAACGCGGCGCCGCTTGGCGAGCTGTTTCCGCTTGAAGCGGGCGCGGAGTGGTTCGAGGCGGAGAACCTCGCCGTCTCGTTCTGGACGAAGTCCGCCTACTGGGGCGCTGCGTTGCCCGGCGTCACGAGCCCGGCGCATGCGTGGGGCTCGGGCGAGCGCGTCGGATTGCAGGCGATCGGCGTCGGCGATGCGATCGAGCTCTCCGTCCCCGCGCGCGATGCAGGCCCGCGTCGCCTCGAGGTTCGCTTCGTGCGCACGCTCGAGGCCGCGCGTGTCGCCGTCACCGTGAACGGCCAGCGCGTCGCGGGAGAGTTCGCGCTGACCTCACCGACGCCGGAGCCAAGCGACATCCTCGACCTCGGCGTGCACGCACCGAAGGACGGGCGCTTCCTCGTGCGCTTCACAGCCGCGGGATACGGCGAAGGCTCGCGCACGCGAATGCACATCGGGGTCGACGGAATCCGCGTCTCGCCGCCGTGAGCGTCAGCCCCCGCGTTCTTCGGCCCCCGCGTTCTTCAGCCCCCGCGTTCTTCAGCCCACGCGTTCTTCAACCCACGCCGGGATCTGGTCAAGCGCCACGCGGTCCTGCGCCTGCGTGTCGCGGTGGCGGATCGTGGCGGTGCCGTTCGCGGCGCCATCGTGGTCGATGGTGATGCAGTAGGGCGTGCCGACCTCGTCCATGCGCGCGTAGCGCTTGCCGATCGACTGCTTCTCGTCGAACTCGACCGCGTGCTTCTTGCGGAGGTCGCGGAAGAGGCGCTCGGCGATCTCGGGGAGGCCGTCCTTGTTGACGAGCGGGAAGACGCCGGCCTTCACCGGCGCCATGCGCGGCGTGAAGTTCAGGTAGACGCCCGACGCGCGCGACGGGTCGGCGGTGTACGCCTCGCAGAGAAGCGCGAGCGTGCCGCGGTCGGCGCCGGCGGACGGCTC
>CAIXEV010000435.1 GCA_903918555.1 uncultured bacterium
GAGCTCAGGATGCTGCAGCAGCCGAACGAAGACCTCCTGCGAGAGGTCCTCGGCGACCTCAGGCGTGGTCGACTTCCGTAGGAACGCGTAGACGCGCTCGTAGTACTGGTCGAAGAGATCAAGGACCAGAGTCGCCCGCTCATGCGTTGCTGCCATATCTGGTGCTCCTCGTGGCCCGCTGGGCTTGGTTCGCCGGTGTCCCTTGCTCGACCGCACGCCGATTCCGAGGCGCCGTCTCCACACTACGGACTGCCGTTCCGACATCTTGCACGACAACCCTCAAACTTCTCCCTGCATTCATAACGATGGAGAATCCACCTGATCCCCGACGCGACTCCCGCGGGAGCAGCCTGAGAGTCCAAACGGCCGCTCGAGCGGGGGGGCGCCGCTCGACGGTTTCGTGCGTCTCGCTCGGCTCCTCGACGAAATCCGGGCGTCCGGATCGTCTCCCTCCGAGCCAGAGGTCATGACGGTATGCTGTCGGCTGATGGCGATTGGCAAGCAAATCACCGTACTTGTGGCAGATGACCACGCCCTGATCCGCTCCGCGCTGGTCGCCGTTCTGAATGGAACGGAGGACATCCGCGTGATCGCGGAGGCCGCGAACGCCGCGGATGCAGTCGAATTGGCTCACAAGCACTCGCCGAGCGTGGTGATTCTCGATGTCGAGATGCCCGGCGTGGACGCCTTCCATGCGGCAACCCACATCCGCCAGCTGCGGCCGAACACGGCCATCATGTTCCTGACCGCGAGCGACCACGACCGGTTCATCGAGCAGGCGCTGAAGTCCGGTGCCCTCGGATATGTCGTGAAGAGCGACAACCCCGATTCGATCCCGACGGCGATCCGCGCGGTGGCGCGCGGAGAGCAGTACTTCTCGCCGACCGCGGCCGATCGCGTGCGCGGAAGCAGCGCCGACATGCGCAAGGGCAGGGTGGTCGGCACGCGCGGCGCCGCGCTCTCGGAGCGTGAGATCGAGGTCCTCCGCTATGTCGGCAAGGGCTTCGCGAAGAAGCAGATCGCGGAGATGCTTGGAATCTCCGTGAAGACCGTCGACAAGCATGTCACCAGCGTGATGGAGAAGCTCGATATCCACGACCGCGTGGAACTCGCGCTCTACGCCGTCCGCGAGGGATTCATCAACGCGTGAGCCGCGGCGAACGCCGTTCGCCTGAATCGCTCGAGGTTGTCGCCCGCGGCGATTCCGAGGCGGTCGTGTTCAAGCCGGCCGGGCTCTCGAGCGAACGGCCAGGCGGTGGCGGCGCTGCGCTCGACTCGCTCGTCACCCGGGCAGGCGCGCAGTTCGGCTGGCCGGAAGCGCGGCTCCCGCACCGACTCGATCGCCCAACCCGAGGACTGGTCGTGGTCTCGCGCGACGCCGCGGCCGCAGCGCGCCACGCAGCGGAGATTCGCGATGGTTCATGGACGAAGTGGTACATCGCGCGGATCCCCGCGCACTCCGCGACCTCGCCCAAGCGGGCGGCGCCAGAGCTCGTCGGCGCGCACAAGGCGTATCTTCGCCGCGAAGGAACGCGCGCGGAGGTCGTTCGCTCGGGCGGCGATCCGTCGAGGCTGACGGTGCTCGCCACCGCGCCATCGACCGACCGCGCGGACGAGGCGCACGCGCTCATCCTGCTTGAGACGGGGCGCTTCCATCAGATCCGCGCGATGCTCGCCCACCTCGGGTTTCCGCTGATCGGCGACACGCTCTACGGCGGCCGCGCGCGCGGCGACGAGCTCCTCGACCTCGAGGCGATCGCGCTCCGCATCAAGCGTCCGGAATCGACCGCGGTCTACCGTCTTCGGGCGCATCGCGATCGCATCGGCGTGGATGAAGCGATCGAGCGGGCGATCGATCGGGCGACCGACGCATCGCTCAACGACGCATCGCTCAACGGCTCATCGCTCAACGACTAACGAGCGTCGCGGCTGTAGCGTCCAGCGGTTGCGCGTCGACCCACATCGACTTGCCGAAGGCGTTGGTGGCGAACTGCGACAACGCGCGGCGCCAGCGCGCGGCCTCTTCGGGCGCAAACTCAGCGGCGAAGGTGCCGCTGAAGCCCGCCGGGCTCAGGAGGTCGTTGAAGCCCTTGGTGCTCTCGAGCAGCGTGAGCGTTCCGCCCTCCACCTCGATGTCCACGCGCTCCTTGCCCGGTTCGCCATCGATGCGGGCGAACCCAGCGCCGCCATACAGCCCGACCTCGCCGTCCGACACGATCACGATCCGCACCACGAGGTTCGTGGCCGATGGATCAAGCGGCGTCAGCCCCGGCTTCGGAAGCCAGATCAGCTGCGCGTGCAGAAAGACCGCATCCTTGATGGGAGTCGCGTCGCTGTGCGCGAGCAGCGTCGACAGCGGCACATCGGAGAACCAGAAGCTGTCCTCGGACTCCTTCGTCGCGTAGTTGCCGACGATGAACTCGCGCTCGAACGCCAGCGGCGACGAACCAAGCGCGACGAGTTCGGCGCGGCCGACCGTCTCGGCGCTCGAGCAGCCGGAAAGGGCGACAAGCGCGCAGCCGCATGCGGTTCGAAGGATCGAGGTCGGCCAGTTGGATCGGAAGGTGCGTGGCATGGATCGTTCCTCGGTCAACCGGTCTCTCCGCCGAGTCGAAGCGCGGCGTCGTTCGCGAGCGCGCGCGTGGTGTCCCGTGGGTTCGGCGCGGGCGGCACGCCGAGGCCGAGCAGGCTGATCGCGTCGCGCTCGACGATCTCGCGAAGCACCGAGCGCGCGATGTGCGGCAGGGGCGTTCCGTGGATCAGGCTGTTCACGCCGTAGATCGCCTCGATGGCGCGCGCCGGCGTGTCGAACGGGAAGCCGGAGCCGAAGCACACCTTGCGGTCGACGCCGTGGTCGCGTGCGCCTTGAAGCGCGTTGAGCAGCTCCCACGGGCGCGACGCGGCGCCTGCGGTCGTGGTGAAGACGCGGTCGTGCTTGCCAAGCAGCGCGATCGTCTCGGCCATGAACGGCGCACCGAAGCCTGCGATCACCATCGAGAGCCGCGGGAAGGTGCGCGCCACCTCGTCGAGCAGGAACGGCCGCGCGAACTCGAGCCGGGCGGAGGAGGGCATCGGGCCGCTCCAGCCGAGGAAGACGGGCAATTGATTCGCCTCGGCGCGGTCGAAGACGCGCATGGCGCGGGTGTCGGTCGGATTGAAGCCCTGCGTGCACGGATCCATCCAGATCGCGGCCGCGCCTTCCCTGCGGGCGGACTCGACCTCCGCGGACGCATCGCCGCGCGTGGGATCGACCGCGCGCGCAAGAAAGAGCCGCCCCTCGCTGCGCTCGATCGCACCACGCAGGAGAGCCTCAGGGATCGCGCCCCGCACGAGCTCGCTTCGGAAGCCGACGACGACCGCCGCGTCGACGGCGCGGATGGCGGCGGCGTGGGCCTCGCCCGTGGCGTCCGGCTGGAGCCAGCGCGCCGATCCGAGCAACCGCACCGCTGCGGCGAGTTCGTCGCCGAGATCCTCGATTCGAGGCCAAAGGCGGGTGTCGAGATCCACGATCATGCGCCGTGGAATGTACCCGCGCAGGCGCCTCGCGTGCGGCTGCCTATACTCGCCCCCTATGTCCGAACCAGTCTGGCAGACCCAGGAACTCCAGGCGGACCCGCATCGTCGGGCCGACAAGGCCGACAAGGTGCGGGCGATGTTCGCGTCGATCGCCGACGCCTACGACCTGAACAACCGGCTGCACTCCTTCGGGCTCGACCAGAGCTGGCGCCGCACCGCGGTGCGCCTGGCGGAGATCCGCCCGACCGACGATGTCGCGGACATCGCCTGCGGCACGGGCGATCTCACCGAGCTGTTCGCGAAGAGCGGGGCGCAGAGCGTGGTTGGTCTCGACTTCACGCCGCAGATGCTCGACATCGCGCGCGAGAAGTCGAGCCGCGTCGGCACGGCGACGGGTGGACGCGTCGTGCCGCGGTACGAGCAGGGCGATGCGACGGCGCTCGCCCTCGCGAACGCGAGCGTCGATGTCATCTCGATCGCGTTCGGACTTCGGAATGTCGGCGAGCCGCTCAAGGCGCTCGGCGAGTTCCGCCGCGTGCTGCGTCCGAACGGCCGCCTGGTCATCCTCGAGTTCGACGAGCCGCGCAACCCGCTCATTCGGTCGGTCAACCGGCTGTACACGCATCACATCATGCCGTTCACGGCATCGATCATCGCGCGCGACCGCTCCGGCGCGTACCGATATCTGCCGCGGTCGGTCGAGACCTTCCTCGATCGCGACAGGCTCCGCGAGGCGCTCGCATCGGTTGGCTTCACCGATGTCCGGCAGACGCCGCTGACTTTCGGGACTTGCGTCGTCACGGTCGCGCGCTGAACGCGTAACAACCGCGCGCTTCGGCGCGTCAGGCGCGCACAATCGCAGATTCACGCGGCGCGTTTGTCGTGGCGTGAAACACAAACGCGCCGCGATCCCTTGTCCACACCAGCGTCGGGCGCAAGGGATTGCGCCTCACGCAGCACCTGCCCGCCGAGGGGATCTCGGTCCACACATCGATCGAACGGCACGACGGGGACTCGTCCAAACCGTTCCACTTGTCTGCTGGAGGAATGGCCATGCCTCAGGCCAACGACTTCGACGGCGGTCTTGACCGTCCCATTGGTTCATTGCGGAGCGGAACGGAATCCGCGCGCAACGCGACGCATCACGCGACCAACCATGCGACCAACCATGCGACCAATCATGCGATCAGTCATGGTGACGCGCGCTCAACCGACTCGTCCGATCGCAGCTTGCCATGCTGCGGTCGCGACAGAGGTCCGTGCGACGCCTGCGAGGAGCGCAAGAAGCC
>CAIXEV010000436.1 GCA_903918555.1 uncultured bacterium
CGTCCGCGGCGACCTCTCGAGCGACGACTGCCCGCCCGGTCCGACCGCGGCCGGGCTCCTCCTCGCGCTTGCGGTCTCGGAAAATGCCTCGCGATTTGCCGCGGATGTGGACGGGAAGACCCCCTGAAGGGCATCCCGACCCGCAAGCCTGCGGGATGATCGACTTCCTGAAATTCGACTTCCCCGCGGGAAATGGCGATACCTCTTCGTCGTATATTCATCGTGTCGCCTGCGGCCTCGAATCCCGAGGCCCCGCGCGCCCAACGGCAGCGAACAACTGCACGGAGCAGCCATGAACCTCAAGCCCGCTTCGATCGCTCTCCTCGTCCTCGCCTCAGGCGGCGCGTCGCTTGTCACCTCTGGCGCCCAGGCCCAGGGGCTGTCCGAACGCATCCGCGCCGTGGCCGAGCAGCGTCGCGAAGAGCGCGCCCAGGACACCGGCCGCGCCGCCCTTCTCGGCGCGCTCCTCTACACCGACATCTCGGTGAACTTCGACAAGACCAACGCGCGCACCGCGTTCGAGTACATCGCGAGCGAACTCGGCGTGCCGCTCGTCGTCCGCTTCGAGGGCGACCGCGGTTCGGGCGGCTCGAGCAACATCGACCCCGAGCTCGAGATCTCGCTGCAGGTCGACCGCGCCCCCGCGATCACCGTGCTCGAGCGCATGCTCGAGATGTGCGCCACCGAAGAACCGTGCACCTGGCAGCTGCGCGACGGCTTCATCGAGGCTGGCACCAAGGCCGCGCTCTCGGTTCCCGCGGCGCGCGAACTGCGCATGTACCCCGTGCGCGACCTCCTCTTCGAACCGACCTACTTCGACAACGCGCCTGACTTCAACCTGAGCGCCGCGCTTTCGCAGGGCAACCAGCAGGGTGGCCAGGGCGGCGGCAGTGGTGGCGGCGGTGGCGGTGGATTCGGCGGCGGCGGCGGCGGATTCGGCGGCGGCGGTGGTGGCGGCGGCTCCGGCGGGTCCGGCGGTGGCGGCGGCATCATCGGCGACCCAGGCGAAGACCCCGAGCGCAAGAGCGAGGACGAGAAGTCCGAGCAGCTCATGGACATCATCAAGGAGCAGTGCGAGCCCGAGATGTGGTCCGACAACGGTGGCGACGCGGCCACCATGCGCTACTACCAGGGCGTCCTCATCATCCGCGCCCCTGACTTCATCCACCGCCAGATCGACGGCTATCCGTTCACCCCCAAGCGCCCCGCGCGTGCCACGACCTCGTCGTCGGCGAGCGCAGAGACGAGTGGCGCGGCCCAGCGCTATGTGACCTTCACGAGCAGCGTTTCCGTCGTCGACAATGTGAAGCTGCGCGGCGTGCCGGTGACGGGCGCCGTTGGCAACGGCGGCGGCACGGTTGGCTCGCCTTCCGTGAAGGACCGCGGCACCACGCCGCCGGCCAAGCCTGGTGACGCTGGCAAGGGCGCTGGCAACGGCAAGGGCAACGGCAAGCCCGCCGCGCCGAAGCCCTGATCGACTGCCCCCGCCCCCCCCCCCCCGATCTCGCGGCAGAATGGCTGATCCAGACACCAACCGGAGGGTTCCCGCCATGCGGAACGCTGTCGTCTCGCTTGGAATCGCGTCGTGCGCGCTGATCGCTGCTTCGGCCCTCGCCGACGACGGCACGAAGAACCCGCCCGCGGCACCGGCGCCCGCGACGGCCCCCGCTGCGCCGAACGCCCCCGCTGCCGCCCCCGCGTCGGGCAAGTCGGATCGGCTCCTCAACCAGATCGCCGAGATCCGCAACGAGTGGACCAAGACGCGCGGCGCCGACGCGCCGCCGGTCGAGTCCGCCGAGGATCGCGGCCGCGAGCAGGTCGGGCGCCTCATCTACTCGAAAGTGACGCTTGAGTTCGAGGAAGTGCCGCTGCGCGACGCGCTGCGTGCGCTCCGCCGCGAGCTCGGCCTGAACATGACGGTCTTCCTGCTCGACCCCTCGGGCAAGTCGCAGCGCCCCGGCTTCGACGGCGACCAACTCGTCTCGCTCGCGCTTCGTGCCGTCGACGGCCGCACCGCGCTCGAGGCGCTCACCGCCTTCGCGGGCAAGGAAGTCACCTGGCAGATCCACAACGGCGTGATCGAGGTCGGCCCGCGTCCGCACCTCGCGCGCCAGGACGCCCGCGAGATCCGCGTCTACGAGACCACCGACCTCGCGATCGATCCGCCGGACTGGGAGCCCGGCAAGACGATCCAGCGCCGCAACTCCGACGAGGTGATCGGCGAGCTTGTGAAGATGATCGTGACCCACTGCGAGCCCGACGCGTTCCTCCCGCTACCGGCGACGCGCGTCGACGAGGAGACCGGCCGCGTGGTGCCGAGGCAGCACACGACGCCTCCGGGCGAGCGCAAGGAAGAAGGCCCGCGGCGAAGGAACCCGAACACGGGCGCGACCGCGAACTTCAAGCCTGAAGAGGCGCAGATCTTCGTCAACGGCCGCTGGGCGTCGATCCAGATGAAGGACAACAACCTCGCGGTGCTCGCGCCCGACTTCGTCCATCGGGCGATCAACGGCTATCCGGCGCCTATCCCGCCTCCCGCCGCCGAGTGAGCGGTTCCGCGCGCGCGCGGCGGTGATACGCTCCGCGCACACGGATGGCCCGCTTTCGCAAGGATTCTGCGCTTCGCTCCGATCTCCACGCCTGCACGGGCGACGGGATGACCTACATGTTCATGGTCGGAACGGGCGAGACCTACTTCGCCGCGTTTGCGATCGGGCTTGGCTCGAGCGACAAGGTGGGCGGACTGATCGCGGCGGTTCCGCCGCTCGTCGGCGCGACGATCCAGCTGTTCGCGCCTGTCCTCGCGGCGCGCGTCAAGAGCCCGTCGCGCTGGATCCAGGGCTGCGCGATGCTCCAGGTCGCGAGCTTCATCCCGATGATCGTCGGAGCGATCCTCGGCGTGCTGCCGATGTGGCTGCTCTTCCTCGTCGCAGGCATCTACTGGACCGCGGCGCTCGGCGCGGGCGGCGTGTGGAACACCTGGGTCGGGCTCTCTTTCCCGGCGTCGATCCGCGCGCGGTACTTCGGGATCCGCAGCCGTCTCTGCCAGATGACGCTGCTCGCGGCCCTCATCATCGCGGGCGTCATCCTCCAGTCGACCGACGGCACGCGCTGGGAACTGGCGGGATTCGCGGGGCTCTTCATCCTCGCGGCCGCCGCGCGCGCGTCGAGCATCCCCTTCCTCAAGCGTCAGCGCGATCCCGTGGCATGGCCCGAGCACCGCGGCGTGCCGCTCTGGCACTTCATCTCCGCGTTCTGGCGGCGCGCCGATGCGCGGCTCCTCGCACTCATGGTCTCGATGCAGATCGCGGTGCAGATGGGCCAGCCGTTCCTCA
>CAIXEV010000437.1 GCA_903918555.1 uncultured bacterium
GCGCGCATCGAGCTGGTCGCCACCATCGCCGGCGCCATCGAGCACGCGCACCGCGCAGGCGTCATCCACCGCGATCTCAAGCCGGGCAACGTGCTCGTGGGCGCCGACGGCACGCCCAAGGTGATCGACTTCGGCATCGCCGCCGTGCACGACTCCGCGGTGACCGCGGCGACGGAGGGCCCGATGGGCACGCTCGCCTACATGAGTCCGGAGCAGGCGCGCGGGCAGCGCGTCGACACCCGCAGCGATGTGTGGGGAATCGGTGCGCTGCTCTACGACCTGCTCACGGGACATCCGCCCTTCGATGTGCGCGAGACGTCCGTCGCGGCGCACATCGACCGGCTGCTGCATGACACGGCGCAGCCCGTCGGACCGCGCGCCGCGGCCACGCACGGGGTCGACTTCGCTGCCACGCTGCCCGCCTCGACCGACGCGGTCCTGCGCCGTGCGCTCGCGAACGATCCAGAACGGCGCTACCGCAGCGCCTCGGAACTGGCAGACGAGCTGCGCCGGCTGATCGCGGGCGAGCCGCTGATCGCCCGGCCCGACAGCGAATGGGACGCCGTCGTGCGGCTGGCCCGCCGCAACCGCGCGCCGCTGCTCGCGGCCACGGGCGTGTTCGCCACGGTCACGGCGGCACTCGTGGTGAGCGTGGCGCTGCTGAAGCGCGAGAGCGAGGCCAACGCCCGCGCGCAGTGGTCGGCGTACGTGGCGTCGATCAGCGCCGCGAGCTCGATGCTCGACCGCGGCGACGCGAGCGCTGCGCGCGAGATGCTCGACGCGGCGCCCCCAGAGCATCGCGGCTGGGAGTGGGATGCCCTGTCGCGGCTCTCGAGCCAGTCGAAGTGGGCCATCGGGTGCGGGCAGGGCCAGCAGGTCTACGACACCGACTGGACGATCGACGGCGCGCGCATCGTCGCGGCGGCGAGCTCGAACGTGGTGGCGATCGACCGCGCGACGCGGCGCGAACTCTGGCGCGTGCCGTCGCCCGACAAGGATGTGGCGTGGCGCGTGCGCGCGATGGCTGATGGACATGTGATCGCCCGGATGCTGGCCGGCCCCCTGCTGCGCATCGCGCCCGACGGCACGGTGGTGGCGCGGGCCACGAACATCACGATGTCCGAATTCGCCACCGACGGTTCGCGCACGCTGCTCTTCGCCAACGAGCCAGGTGGTGCGCAGCAGCTCGATCCCGCTGATTTCCGAGTGATGCGCACGATCCGCGCCGATCCGCCGCTCGCGGCGCTGCCGGGGGCGATCAGCGCCTCGCCCGATGCGACCCTCTTGGCGCTCGGCGGCGAGGATGGTACGGTCACCCTGATCTCCGCCGCCGATGGAAGGGTCCGCTGGTCCGTTCGCGCGCCGCTGGAGCGCGATTTCGTGCGCGCGACGGCGTTCTCCGCCGATGGACGGCTGGTCGCCGCCGCGGCGCGGAGCGGCATCGTGGTGGTCGATGCCGCGACGGGTGAGGTGCGCTGGCGCTCCACCGACGCGAGCAAGGACTACCGCGACTGCGCATTCACGCCCGACGGCCGCGAGGTCATCGGATCGAGCTGGGCCGAGACGGTCGACCGCTACGACACCGAGACGGGGGCGCTCAAGGGCTCCATCGTCGGTGCCTACAGCCAGGTGTGGAACTCCGCCGTATCGCCCGACGGCGGTGAGATCGCGTCGGGCACCTTCGCCGCGCGCATCGAGGTCTTCGATGCGCACGCCACCTCGCGCACGGAGGAGTTCGCCCTCGACGGCTCCGCCGTGCGCTCCGTCACCATCAGCGGCGCCCGCATCGTCGCTGCGACGGCGAACGGCGGGCTCTTCGTCGTCGATGCCGCGCGGCGCGCCGCACCCGTACGGCTCGCGCCCTCGCTGCACGCGAATGCGGTGCGCGCGCTTCCCTCGAGCGACATCGCCGTCGCGCACGATGGCGGAGTGGCCTGGATCACGGGCGACGGCAGCGTGCGGGCATCGGCCGCGCTTCCGTCGCGGGCGATCCGCATCGGCACGCTCGCGTCCGGCGCAGTCACCACGGTCCAGCTCGGGAACGAGC
>CAIXEV010000438.1 GCA_903918555.1 uncultured bacterium
AGTCCAAGAAGGCGATCGCGAACTTCAAGCTGCGCCGCGGCCTGCCGATCGGGTGCAAGGTTACCCTTCGCGGCGCGCGCATGTACGAGTTCCTCGACCGCCTGATCACCATCGCCCTTCCACGCGTGCGCGACTTCCGCGGCGTGTCGGGCAAGAGCTTCGACGGGCGCGGCAACTACGCGCTCGGCATCAAGGAGCAGATCGTGTTCCCCGAGATCGACTACGACAAGATCGATAGCGTCCGCGGGATGGACATCATCATCTGCACGACTGCGAAGTCCGACGGGGAGGCCAAGGCCCTCCTGAAGGCCTTCGAAATGCCCTTCGTCAACTGACGTCTCGAGCCGCGAGGACAGGATCCGATGGCTAAGAAGAGCTCCATCGAGAAGAACAAGCGCCGCGAGCGCATGGCCAAGCGTTTCGGCGCCAAGCGCGCGAAGCTCAAGGCCATCGCCGGCGACCGCGCGCTGGACATGGAACAGCGCTTCGAGGCCGCGCAGAAGCTCGCCGAGCTGCCGCGCAACTCGTCGCGCGTCCGTGTCCGGCTGCGCTGCGAGCTGACCGGCCGCTCGCGCGGCAACTACAGGAAGTTCAAGCTCTGCCGCATGGCCCTCCGGGACCTGGCCCTCACTGGCCAGATCCCCGGCATGGTCAAGGCGAGCTGGTGAGGAGAGTCCGGACATGGCGATGAGCGATACCCTCGGAGACATGCTGACGCGCATCCGGAACGCGCAATCGGCCCGCCAGGGCACCTGCGTGGTGCCGGCGTCGAAGCTGCGCGGTGGAGTGCTGGAGGTCCTCAAGCGCGAGGGCTACATCCGCGGCTACTACTCGGCCGAGAAGCGCAACGGCATCTCGGAGTTCACGGTGGAACTGAAGTACCACGAGGGCACGCCGGTGATCCGCGAGATCAGCCGCGTGTCCAAGCCTGGCCGCCGCGTCTATTCGGGCATCAAGGACCTGCCGAAGGTCTATGGCGGCCTGGGCATCGCGATCCTGTCGACCCCGCGTGGCGTGATGTCGGATTCCGAGGCGCGCGCGCAGAACGTCGGCGGCGAAATCATCTGCCAGGTCTTCTGACCGGCAGGAAAGGAGAGCACACATGTCTCGTATCGGTCGCCAGCCGGTCCCGGTGCCGCAGGGCGTCGAGGTCCAGGTGGCGGGCCAGAAGCTGACGGTGAAGGGCAAGCTCGGTTCCCAGGTGCTGCAGTTGCACCAGGACATCGAGGCGAAGCTCGACGCCGGCAAGCTGGTCCTCGCCACGCGCGCCCAGAGCAAGCGCGCCAAGTCCCTCTGGGGCACGTCGCGCGCGCTGATCGCCAACATGGTGTCGGGCGTCTCGAAGGGCTTCACGCGCAACCTGGCCATCGAGGGGACCGGCTTCCGCGCGGCGCTCGAAGGCAAGGTGCTGAGCCTCCAGCTCGGCTTCAGCCACGAGGTCAAGTACGCGATCCCCGAGGGCATCGCCGTCAAGGTCGGCGGCGACAAGCAGAATGCGCTCGAGATCACGGGTTCCGACAAGCGCCTCGTCGGCCAGGTCGCGGCCGAGATCCGCGCGTACAAGAAGCCGGAGCCCTACCAGGGCAAGGGCATCCGCTTCACGGACGAACGAGTCCGCCGCAAGGAAGGCAAGAAGAAGTAAGGGCCAGCCATGTCGGATAAATCCTACCAGATGTTCGAGCGCCGCAAGCGGCGCGTCCGCCTCAAG
>CAIXEV010000439.1 GCA_903918555.1 uncultured bacterium
CCGCCATCACTCAAAGTGATGCCACACGACACATCCGCAACCTCCAACACCCCCCGCTCAGGCTTCGCTGCGCTCCGCCTTCGTCCGCGTCCGTATCGCCAAAGGCGGCTGCCGCAAGCAGCCGCCGCTCAAGCACCCGCTCGTAGCACCAAAGGCGGCTGCCGCAAGCAGCCGCCGCTCAATCAATGCCGGAACCGCCGCGCGCCCGTCACCAGGCAGGTCACCCCGCGCTCCTCGCAGAGCTTGAAGGTGTCCTCGTCGCGCTTCGAGCCGCCCGGATGGACCAGGCACTTCACGCCCGCGTCGATCAGGAGCCGCGGGCCGTCGTCGAAGGGGAAGAACGCGTCGCTTGCTGCGACCGCGATGCCGGAACCCTCGCGGATCCGCGCGCCCGCCTTCTCGACGGCGTTGCGGCAGCTCGCCACGCGGTCCATCTGGCCTGCGCCTGCGCCGAACAGCTGGCCGTCGCGGCCGATGCAGACGGCGTTCGACTTGAGGTGCTTCACGACCGCGGTCAGGAACGCGGCGTCGCGCAGGACCGCTGCGCTCGGCGCGGGCCCGGCGGCGTGCTGGAACTCGTCGGCGACGATCGCGTGCGTGTCCGCCTCCTGCGCGAGGAACCCGCCCGCGATCGAGCGGACGAGCACGCTCTTCGGCACCGCGCTCACCGGCCCAACCGCCAGGAGCCGCGCGTTCTTCCAACGCGCCGAGAGCAGCGCAAGCGCCTCCGCGTCGTAGCTCGGCGCCACGACGACCTCGAGGAACTTCTCGCCCGCGACGATCTCCTCGGCGGTGGCGCGGTCGACCGGCGCGTTGAGCGCCACGATGCCGCCGAACGCCGCGAGCGGGTCGCCCGCGTACGCCTTCGCGAACGCCTCGCGCAGCGTCGGCGCGATCGCGGTGCCGCAGGGATTCGTGTGCTTGACGACGACCGCGCCGGCCATGTCGTGCGCCAGCTCGCGCAGGTCCTGCACGAGTTCGAGCGCGGCGGCCGCGTCGAGCAGGTTGTTGTACGAGAGCGGCTTGCCGTGCAGCAGTTCCGCCGCAACGACGCTCGGCCCGCGGTAGGTCGGATCGCGGTAGACCGCCGCGGCCTGGTGCGGGTTCTCGCCGTAGCGCAGCTCGCCTTCGTTCACGCCGCGCAGCTCGAACACTGGCGGAAAGCGGTTGCCCGCGCGCTGGCTCATCCAGGCGGCGATCGCGGTGTCGTACGCAGCGGTGCGCGCGAAGGTCGCGGCTGCGAGCGTGCGGCGCAGCTCGAGCGTGGTCGCGCCGTCGTTTGCGGCAAGTTCGCTCGCGACGCGGTCGTACTGCGACGGATCGGTCACGACCGTCACGAACTCGTGGTTCTTCGCCGCCGAGCGCAGCATCGACGGGCCGCCGATGTCGATCTGCTCGATCGCCTCGTGCTCCTGCACGCCTTCCCGCCGCACGGTCATCTCGAACGGATAGAGGTTCACGCACACGAGGTCGATCGGCGGGATCCCGTGCTCGTCCATCGCCTTGACATGCTCGGGCACATCGCGCCGCCCAAGCAGCCCGCCGTGCACGCGCGGGTGCAGCGTCTTCACGCGGCCATCCATCATCTCGGGGAAGCCTGTGAGCCTCTCGATCGGCACCACGGGAATGCCCGCCGCGGCGAGCGCGCTTGCGGTGCCGCCGGTCGAGACGATCTCCACGCCGAACGACGCCAGCGTCTTTGCGAACGGGATGAGATCACGCTTGTCGCTGACCGAGATCAGCGCACGACGAACGCGGACGATTCCATGCATGGGTGGTTCCTGTCGACGAGACGGTCAGCCCTTCGGCGCCGGCGCAGCGGCGACCTGCATCGGCGAGAGTCGCACGATGCGGCCGTCGCTCGACCAAGCCACGAATCCACCCTGCTCGAGCGAATCGGCCTCGAGGTGCTCGACCTTCGGGAGATCGACCGAGCGGATCACATCGCCGTTGCGCAGGTCGACCATGGTGACCTTGCGCGCGGCGGGGCACCAGAGGAGCGCTGCATCGGAGCCGCTGACCTTGGTCACGCCGATCGGGGCGCCGACGAGACCTGCGCGCTTCCAGCGGATCTCGCCGCCGATCTGGCCTTCCGGATTCTGGGTGAAGGCGACGAGGCCCATGCCGGGAATGTCCTGCAGCACGAGCGAACCCGCCGCGAACGGCGAGGTCTTGAGCGGGGTCTGCGTGAAGTACTTCCACAGCGTCACGCCCGAGCCGAGGTCGAAGGCGTAGAGGTACTGGTCTTCGCTCGCGACGAACGCGATGCCGTTGGCGATCGCAGGCTGCGCGGTGACGCCGCCGAGGAGTTCCTTGCGCCACATCGACGCGCCGCTGCCGGCGTCGAGGCCGACCACGGTTCCCTGCGCCGAGCCTGCCACGACGATGCCGTCGCCGACGGCCGGCTCCGCGATGATCGGGCTCTTGCCGACGGGGCCGTCGACGGTGTAGGCCTTCATGTCGAAGCCGGTCGCGCAATCGAACCACGCGATCTGACCGCCGCGCGTGCCGAAGACGAGACCGCGGCCGACGACCGTCGGCGCCGTGCTCGGCACATGGCGGAAGCGACCGCGGAGCACCGAGGCGCCGTCCTTGAAGTCGAGGCCGTAGGCAAGCGTGTCGGTCGTGATGATCACGCGCGGCTCCTCGCCGTCGCGGACGCGCACGCGCACGATTTCCGCGGACAGCACGCGGTCGACCTGCTGCGCGGCCGAAGCCGTCCACGCGCGGTCGCCCGTCGCGGGGCGCACGAGGCTGACTTCGTTGCGCGAGTTGAGCGCCAGGATCCCGTCGTTCGAGCTCGAGACGAGGCGGAGCGAGTGTCCGGTCGGCAGCGGAACGAGGGTCTGCCACGCGATGATGCAGCCGAGTTCCGACGCCGTCTTCGGGCCGACGATGTAGGCGTCGTTGACCTTGGCGACATCCTGCGCGACGCGGTCGTTCGGGGACTGGGCGTTCGCAGCCGTCGCGCCCGCGAGCGCAACCGCCAGGGCGACAAAGGTGGGAGCCACCGACACGGCCCGGCGGGCTTCGGTCTGGGGCAGGGAGGCGATCGACGCGGGGGTCGGCTGGCGGTTCGAGAACATCGTGGGGGTGCTCCAACGACCCTGAGGGTCGAAGGGAGGAGTATCGCCCCTGTGGGGCGGAAGCGTCAAGCGCGGGAACGGCTGGAAACACGGTTTCAAGGCGAAGCGCAGGCTCGAGGAACACCACCGGGGCACCATCGGAGAGAAGCCGGTCTGCCGACAGTGGCTTCCCGCCGCGCTATCCTCGCCCCCGTGTTCACCGGACTCGTCCAAGCCCTCGGCACCATCCGTGCCATCGAAGCGCGCCCCGGCGCGACCCGCCTCGTCGTGTCGCTCGGCGGCTGGGACCACCATCCCGACCTCGGCGCCTCGATCTCAGTCAACGGCTGCTGCCTCACCGTCGCCGCCGCCGAGGGCGCGCCGGAGCCGACGCTCGCGTTCGACATGATCCCGCAGACGCTCGCCGTGACGGCGCTCGGCCGCGTGGCGGTCGGCGACCGCGTCAACCTCGAGCACGCCGCGACGCCGAACACCTTCCTCGGCGGGCATGTGGTCCTTGGACATGTCGACGGCCTCGCGGAGGTGGTCGGGCTCTCGACCGCGGGCGAGTGGCGGGTGCGGCTCCTGCTGCCTGGCGACCTCGGGCGCTACGCGGTCGACAAGGGATCGATCACGCTCGACGGCGTGTCGCTCACGATCGCGCGGGTCGAGGAGACCGCGCGCGGAACGGTGATCGATGTGTGCCTGATCCCGGAGACGCTTGCGCGCACGAACCTCGGCGCGCGCACCGTCGGCGATGTCGTCCATGTCGAGGCCGACTACCTCGCGAAGCTCGTCGCGCGGCAACTCGAGTGGCTGAAGAATCGCTGAGGCTCACGCCGCGAGGCGATATCTGCTCACGCCGCAAGGCGATATCTGCTCACGCCGCAAGGCGATATCTGCTCACGCCGCCAGGCGGGCACTCTCGAGTTCGCCCACCGAGATGCACAGGAGCGTCAGGTCGTCCGCCTGGTGGAGCGAGCCGAGCTGCGCGTCGATGCGCGCGGCGATCTCCTGCACGATTGCATCGGGATCGTTGACCTCGGTCATGTTCCCGAACTCCTTGACA
>CAIXEV010000440.1 GCA_903918555.1 uncultured bacterium
ACATCAACGGCGACGGCAAGGTCGACAGCGCCGACACCGCGATCGCGCAGGCCGCCGTCAAGAAGAGGATCGGCGAGCCGGGCTACAACCCCGACGCCGACTGGGACCGCGACGGCACCGTCACCTCGACCGACATCGCGCAGTTCGGGTCGCGGTCGTACATCGCCGCGCTCCCGCAGGGCCAGCTCGCGCAGCCAGGCGGCGCGACGCAGCCAGCGGCAGGCGACACCTCCCCCACAGCCGACCTCGCCCGCGCCGCGAACGCCCGCTCCGACTTCAACATCGGATTCTCAGGCTACCGCTTCAACGGCGACATCGGCGCGTACACCGTCCGCTTCCGCCACTACGACCCGACCCCGGGGATGTGCCGGTGGCTCGAGCGGGACCCCGCGGGCTACCAGGACGGGCCGAGCCTCTACTCCTACCTCGGCCGCAACCCGATGGCGGGGACGGATCCGAGCGGGAAGGTCGCGAACCTCATTGGCGCAGCCATCGGCGCCGCGGTCGGCGGCGGCGTCTCGATCGCGGTCGACCTCTGGAACGGCGACGACATCAACTGGTCGAGGGCGGGCAAGGCCACCGTCGCCGGCGCCGTCGGAGGCGCCGTGTTCGCGCCGTGGGCCGGCGTCGCCACCGCCTATGCCAGCGGAGGCTTTGCCAGCGCTGCGATCGGCGTCGCCGCCGAAGGCGGGGTCGTCGCAGGGCTGTTCTCGGGATTCACCTACCAGGCGCTTAACTACTGGGAGGGCGGCGACTTCAATCCGGTCCTCATCTGGCAGGAGGGCATCGCCGGCGGGTTCCTTGCCGGCAAGTTCCAAGCCGTCTACGGGGTCGGGCGCGCGGGGCTCGGCGCGATGATGGCGAAGCGGACCGCGCAGTCGGGACCGGGGGTGCACAATCAGAACGGTGTTACTGTGCTCGGGCACTATCCAGAGTACGTCGATATGGCCGAGTCTCTTGGGGCGCGAGTCTTCAAGGTCCCCGAGAAAATCTGGAACTCGATGTCTCCCGAGCAGCGCTGGGCAGCGAACCAGAGATTTCTTGACCGAGCGATTGCGCGAGGTGACGAAATCGTCCTCGCAACTCCAATCGAGCGCGCACGCCCCAACTCGTTCTTCGTGAGGGAACTGGAGTACCTCCGCGAGATGGGATATGTTCCGAGCATTGATGGGAGTCGAATGATCTTCCGAGGATGTCGATGATTCATCTCAAGGACATCGCGCCCGAGTTTGCCTACCTGTCGAACATGGGATTCTGCGAGGCGGATTCAAGCTATCGCCGCGAGTCTTTCGGCGATGCGATGCTGGTTCTCGCTGGGCCCGAGTTCGCCCTTCGATTCATCCGTGACCGAGGGCAAGTGTTTGTCGATGTCTCCCTGGCCACGGGAACGCCGCTCGTCGATTGGTGTCCGCTCGACACACTGCTAGGCTTCATCGCGTCTACCCAGGGCGCATGTTCCACCGATGCCAGCATCGCGCTCGACGAGCTTTCGGAGTCGCTTCATGACAAGTGGCCTGAAGTGCGACAAGTTCTGACGAGCCAGACGCTGCTTGCACAGTTGCGAAAGTTCATGCTGGACAGGTCACGCGCGCGCGCGCCTCGTGTCTTTCCTGAATCAGGGGGAGAAATCAACTAGCCGCCAACTCGAGCGCGATCCGATAGTTCGTCGAAGAGCACGTCGACGCGGGCGTGACCGCCGCGAACGCAGCCGCGTCCCTCACCGCGCCCTCCATCGACCGCATCGTCCAGAACATCTGGGGCCTCCGCTACATCGACGACCTCGTCCTCCGACGCGTCGACGCGAACTACCCGGGCTCCGGCCTCCC
>CAIXEV010000441.1 GCA_903918555.1 uncultured bacterium
ACGCGTGCGGGTTCAGCACGGCCGACCCGCCGGGCTGGACGCACACGCTCCACATCTGTGACTTCCTCGTCACCTGCTCGCACGAGGGCATCGAGGGCGACTGCGACACCTGCCCCGAGGCGCAGACCCCCGTTGCCCTGCGCTGCGTGGGCGGCACGGTCTCGTACCTGACCGACATCGTCGCGCCCGACGCGATCGCCGCGAGCGGTTGCCTCGGCTGGTACACGCGGCAGCAGTGCGGCGACGCGCCGTTTCCCGAGATGCTGGCGAACAGCACGATCACGGGTCCGTTCGGGATCGCGGCCGACGATGAGTGCTCGGCGCAGGACGAGTACGAGTCGTGCACGCTCGGCAACATCGCGGCGGGATTCCTCTACACGCGCGTCGACAGCGACCCGCTGACCTCGCCGTGGCTCGCCGATCCAGCGGCCACGACGAAGGCGCCGTGCGGCTCGACTGATTTCAGCGGCGGGCCGAGCGAGACCTGCATTATCGACATCATTCAGGGCGGTTGCGGCGGCGCGATGCCGTGGGACTACACATGACGGCGTGCGCGCACCATGTCGGCGGCGCGTGCACGAACGCGCTCGCGCTCCCGCTCTACGGATCGAACCCGAGCGCGGGCGTCTGCCGCGTCTGCGCGCACTACGAGGGCCCCGGCCGCGGTCTCGGCGACACGGTGCACCGCCTGGCTCGGGCGACGGGCGTTGCCCGCGTGGCGCGCGCGTTGACGGGCGGCGACTGCGGCGGCTGCGAACAGCGGCGGAAATGGCTGAACGGCAAGGTCGCCTATGGCGACGGAGGCAACGATGCGCACACGGTCTACGAAGAGGGCGACGCGGGCGACGAGCACGGCTGAGCCTCCGTTCCGCGTCGAGCGGAAGTCGCGGAACATCCATGTGGTCGAGACGCGGATCGACAGCGTGAACGACTCTCGGTGGTTCCTGCTGTCGAGCGATCGTCACCACGACAACCCGCACAGCGACCATGAGCTCGAGCTGAAGCATCTTCGCGAGGCGCAGGAGCGCGGCGCGGGGGTGCTCGACGCAGGGGATCTCATGTGCGCGATGGGCGGCAAGTTCGATCCGCGCATGTCGAAGCACGGCGTGACGCGCCCCGAGCACGCGCTCGCGAACGACTACTTCGACTCGCTGGTGCGCCACGCGGCGGACTTCTACGCGCCGTTCGCGCGCAACTTCGTGGTGATCGGTCGCGGCAACCACGAGACCGCGGTGACGAAGCGGCACGAGACCGACCTGACGGAGCGGCTCTGCGAGCGGATGTCGGCGATCGCCGGCGTTCCCGTCCACAGCGGCGGATACGGCGGCTGGGTGCACTTCGTGGTTCGCTACGGCCCGACGCAGGTCTACACGGCGAACCTCAAGTATTTCCACGGCTCGGGAGGCGGCGGCATCATGTCGATGGATACGCTCCGCGTGCGGCGAATCGCGTCATGGACTCCCGACGCGGATGTGATCGTCGGCGGGCACACGCACGACCAGTGGATGATGTCGGTGGAGCGCGAGCGCCTGAAGCGCGACAGCGGCGACTACAAGGTCGAGATCGGCACGCAGCATCATGTGCGCTGCGGCACCTACAAGGACGAGTACGGCGACGGCTTCGGCGGCTTTCACATCGAGCGCGGCGGACCGCCGAAGTCGCTCGGCGCGGTGTGGATGCGGATGTTCCTTCAGTCCATGCCGGGCGAACGCAAGCGGATCGCGTTCGAGTTTACGAGGGCTTCGTGATGGCGAAGCGCAAGGCGATCCGCGCGAAGATTCGCGATCAGGTGTGGCGCGTGGAGTTCGCGCACATCGGCGATTTCGGGCATTGCGAGTACGGCTCATGCCGTCGCACGCGGCGCATCCGCCTGTCTCCGACGCAGTCGGACGCCGACCTCCTCGACACGGTGATTCACGAGATGATCCACGCGCAGGACTGGGACCTGAGCGAAGAGGCGGTGACGCAGCGCGCGACGGAGATCGCGACCGTGTTGCAGCGCGTGTTCGATGTGACGCGGAAGCCCGCTAGTCCTCGCGGATCGGCACGATCTTCCCGTTCTTGAGGTCGACCGCGTGCTTCGCGGCGGCGAGCACGAAGGCGACGCCGAGCGGGAGGACGCAGCAGATTCCGCACGGCGGCACGGTGAGCGAGAGGATGATTCCCGCGATCAGGAAGAACCCCGCGATGGAGAACATGCAGCCTATGTGCATGTTGGCCACGCGCTGCGTCATCTCGCCGAATCGTCTCTTCGCCGCCGGTCTTTCGTTCCCCATGGTTCAAGTCTCCTACCTGTGCC
>CAIXEV010000442.1 GCA_903918555.1 uncultured bacterium
CCTTCGACGCGATGTTGATGCGGTAGAGCGTGCCGCGGTGCGCCGGATTCGGGCCGTTGAGGCCGACGGTGTCGCCGATCACGCCTTCGCGTTCAATCGTGTTCCCGAAGTAGATCGAGGTCGACAGCGTGCCGTAGATCCAGCCGTCCTTCTCCATCAGGCCGAAGGAGAAGTGGTGGTAGTTGTTGCCGATCAACGGGCGCGCCCACTCTTCGTGCGTCTCGAACGCACCGTCGCCGTCGAGGTCGCGCAGGCGGTCGATGCCGGGGCGGTGCGAGATGTAGATGTCGCCGTCGACCACGACGACGCCGCACGGATCGTGATACTCGCCGGGCAGCTTCTCGAACTTCACGGTCTCGGGCGTGCCGCCGACGACATTCGAGAGGACGAACAGCGTGCCGTTGGGCTTCTCGCGCAGTTCGCCGTTGTTCATCGGCTCGAAGTCGCTGACGACGAGGCGCCCATCGGGCAGGAACGCCATGCCGCCGATCTTCGGCTCGAAGCCCTGCGGCCGCAGCGGCTCGACCACGAACATCGGATGCGCGGTCTCGATCGGAAGCCCGTCGCCCGGACGCGCGTTCTCGCGGCCGTCCTTGTAGACCTTGGTGCCCGCGGACACGACGCGCGTCACGCCCTTCTCGGTGCGGAAGGCCTCGGGCGGCACGATCGTGAACCGCCCGCTGCCCGGCTTCTTCCAGTTGAGGAGCAGCGCGCAGCCGCCCTGGTTCTCGAACATGTCGACGCGGAACGCGTGCAGCCCCGCCGAGAGCGTGACGGCGCCCTCCTTCGGGTGCGGCGGGTGGACGCCGTCGTGCACGATCACAGGCTTGCCGTCGATCTCGAGCCGGCCGCCGTCATCGGAGCGGAGCTCGAAGACATACTCGCCCGCGGTCTCGATCGAGAGGAAGCCGAGCGCCTCGACCGCGAAGAAATCGGTCGGCCCGCCCGGACCGACGAGCGTCGACTCGTCGTTGAAGTCGATGCGGTCCTCGAGGCGGTCGATGTTCGGCGTGGCGTCCTCGGCCACGCGCGCGACGCGGTCGAGCGGTCGCCCGATGTCGTAGACGCGCAGGGTGTAGCCTTGCTCGACCTCGGCCGACGGAGCGGGCAGGAAACCAAGCGACGCGATCAGGATGGCGAGCATGCGGCCATGCTACACGCTTGTCCCGCGAGACCGAAGCCTGCGATCAATCCTCGCTTGCGATCAATCCTCGCTTGCGATCAAATCCTCGCCTGCGATCAGATCTTGCCGTCCTTCTTCGCCATCAGGGTCAGCATGTCGACGCAGCGGTTGGCGTAGCCGAACTCGTTGTCGTACCAGCTGACGATCTTGAAGAAGCGGTCGGAGAGCTGGATGCCCGCCTTCGAATCGAAGATCGAGCTGCGCGGATCGCTCATGAAGTCGCTCGAGACGACCTCCTCGTCGGTGTAGCCGAGGATGCCCTTGAGCGGGCCTTCGCTCGCGGCCTTCATCGCCGCGTTGATCGCCTCGATGCTGGTCGCCTTGGTCGGACGGAAGGTGAGGTCGACGCACGAGACATTCGCCGTCGGCACGCGGAAGCTCATGCCCGTGAGCTTGCCCTTCGTCTCGGGGAGGACGAGCGCGCACGCCTTCGCGGCGCCGGTCGAGCTCGGGATGATGTTCATGTACGCGTTGCGGCCGCCGCGCCAGTCCTTCTTCGACGGGCCGTCCTGCGTCGGCTGGGTGGCCGTGACCGCGTGCACGGTCGTCATCAGGCCTTCGTCGATCCCGCAGTGGTCGAGCAGCACCTTCACGATCGGCGCGAGGCAGTTCGTCGTGCAGCTCGCGTTCGAGAGCACGGTGTGCACCGCGGGGTCGTACTTCGAGCAGTTGACGCCGTGGACGAAGGTCGGGACTTCCTTCTCGCTCTTGGTGGGCGCCGAGATCAGCACGCGCTTCGCGCCGGCGTCGAGGTGCTTGCGCGCATCCTCGGCGGCGGTGAAGAGGCCGGTCGCCTCGAGCACATAGTCGACGCCCTCCGCCTTCCACGGAAGCTGCGCGGGATCCTTCACCGCGGTGCAGGTGATCTTCTTCCCGTTCACGACGATCGCGTCGCCATCGGCCTTGACATCGGCGCCGAAGCGACCGTGCGAGGTGTCGTACTTGAGGAGATATGCCAGGTTGTCCGCCGGAACGAGGTCGTTCACGCCGACGATCTCGAAGCCCCCGCGCGCGGTTGCGATGCGGGTGACGAGGCGGCCGATGCGGCCGAAACCGTTGATTGCGATGCGGACTGCCATAGCTGGGTCTCCGTAGGGGAAGGGGCGGAGGATAGGAGCGACGCCGCAAGGGTTCAACCACGCCGCCCGAAGGCCGAGGGGTGGCGCTCGGTACACTCCTGCCATGCGCCTCTCTCGCCGCGCCAATATCGGCTACGCCGCGGTCGGGACCGTCTTCGCCCTGCTCCTCGGACCCGTCGCCGCAGCGTCGCAGACCGCAGAAACCAGCGCATCCGCGCCTTCCCGCCTCGTGGTCGGGGTGTTCGACGCTCCGCCCTTCAGCGAACCGCTGTCGGACGGCGGCCGAGCTGGGCCGAATGTCGAATGGGCCGGTCCAAGCATCCGGCTTTTTTCCGCGACCGCGACGAGGCTCTCGATTCCGATCGAGTTCCGGTCCGGCACCGAGACCGAGATCCTCGCCGCGCTCGAGCGTGGCGAGATCGACGCGTGCGCCTCGCCGCTTGTCCCGACAACCGCGCGCCTCGGCTCGGTCCGCTTCACCCACGCCTTCGCCTCGCTCGGGATCGGCGCCGCGACGGTCGAGCGATCGGGCCTCGTCGCCGAGGCCAGCGCCATCGTCAGCAGCGTCCTCGCGCCGACGCAGTACCGGATGTTCGCGACGATCGCGTTCTTCGTGCTGCTCGCTGCGTTCCTCGTCTGGATCGCGGAGCGCCGCCGCAACCCGCACTTCGGCGGCAAGCGGCACGCCGGCTTCGGCTCGTCGCTCTGGTGGTCGGTCGTGACGCTGTCGACGGTCGGCTACGGCGACAAGGTTCCGGCGACCGTCGCGGGCCGGCTCGTGGCCGCTGGCTGGATGCTGCTCTCGCTTGTGCTCACGACCATCCTCACTGCGACGATCGTCTCGGCCATCACCGTCGGATCGCTTTCCATGCAGCCGATCAGCCGCCCCGCCGACCTCACGGGCATCCGCGTGGTCGCCGTCCGCGGCAGCATCAGCGCGGAGTGGCTCGCCGAGAAGGGAATCGCCTTCCGCGCCACCGACACTCCGGAGGATGCGGCGCTGGCGCTCGTTCGCGGCGAGGCGCGCGCGATGGTTGCGCCGCGGGCCGAGCTCGCGGCGCTTGCGCGCGACCACCCATCGATCGTGATCGCACCCGTCGTCCTGACCGATGAGTTCGCGTCGTTCGCCTTCCGACGCTCGATCGACCAGGCCTTCTTCGACCGCTTCGACCACGCGCTCGTCGAGGTCCGCGCCATGCTCGAGCCGAACGCGGGCCTCGTGCCCGTCGAGACGCTCGCCCCGCCGACGAAGCGCTGACCGCGCAACACCCGCCAAACTCTGCGAAGATCCCCGACTTCCATGCCTCGCCCCTACCCGACCCGCTCCACAGCCTCGATCCTCGGCCGCGAGCGCGCCATCGTCGCGATGGTGCACCTCCTGCCGCTTCCCGGCTCGCCGCGCGCCTCGCTGACGCCCAAGGAGATCGCGCGCCACGCGGTCGACGAGGCGAAGGTCCTCGCAGCCGCGGGCTTCGACGCGATCCTGCTCGAGAACATGCACGACGCGCCGTACCTCGCGCGCGAGGTCGGACCGGAGGTCGTGGCCGCGTTCACCCGCGCGGCGTGCGAGATCCGCGCGGCGGTGTCGGTGCCGCTCGGCGTCCAGATCCTCGCCGGCGCGAACGATGCGGCGCTTGCGGTCGCGCTCGCGGCCGACTGCTCCTTCATCCGCGCGGAAGGCTTCGTGTTCGCGGCCGTCGCCGACGAGGGCATCCTCGCCGAGGCGTCGGCGGGACCGCTCCTCCGCTATCGCCGCGCGCTCGGCGCCGCCGCCGAGAGAATCGCGATCTTCTGCGACATCAAGAAGAAGCACACCGCGAACGCGATCACCTCGGACACCTCGCTCGCCGACCATGCGCACGCGGCCGATTTCTTCGGCGCGGACGGCGTGATCGTGACGGGCAACGCCACCGGCGTCGCCACGCCGATCTCCGATCTCTCGGCGGCGCGGAAGTCCTGCGGGCTTCCCGTGCTCGCCGGCAGCGGCGCCACCGCCTCGAGCGTGCGCGAGGTGCTCGCGGTCGCCGACGCGGTCATCGTCGGCAGCGACCTCAAGCAGGGCGGCGTGTGGTCGAACGATCTCGACCGCGCGCGCGTCGACGGCTTCGTGCGCGCCGCGAAGGGCTGATAGACTCGGGTTTCCCCTGCCTCCGAACCGAACCCCGTGAAGGTCCACCTCAACGGCCGCCTCATCGACGAACGCGACGCGCATATCAGCGTGCTCGACCGCGGTTTTCTGTTCGGCGACGGCGTCTACGAGGTCGTGCGCTTCTTCGCGCGGCACGGCGTCGGGCTCGACGCGCACGCCACGCGCCTCGCGCGCAGCCTTTCGCTCGCACGCATCGACACCGCGCGGCACGGCTTCGATCCGCACGCGCTCGGCGAACTCTGCGCGTCGCTCCTCGAGGCGAACGCGCTCGAGGACGCGATCGTCTACCTGCAGGTGACGCGCGGCGCGGCGCGATCGCGCTCGCATGTCCCGACCGAGCCGCTCGCGCCCACGGTCTTCGCGATGGCGACGCCCGCGCCGCCGCTCTCGACCCTCGTCGCAGCGCAGGAGATCTCGGCGATCACCGCCGAAGACACGCGCTGGACGCGCTGCGAGATCAAGACCACGGCGCTCCTTGGCAACATCCTCCACCTCCTCGAGGCCGCGGATTCGGGCGCCGCGGAGTCGATCCTCCACCGTGGCGGCGTCGTGGGCGAAGGCGCCTATTCGAATGTCGCCATCGCGACGCGCGGCGTGCTTGCGACCCCGCCGATCGACGAGGATCCGCCGATCCTGCACGGCACCGCGCGCGCCGACCTGCTGCGCGCCGCGCGAGCCGCGGGCATCCCCTCCGAAGTGCGCACGATCACGCTCGATGAACTGACGGGCGCGGACGAGGTGATGATCACCTCGAGCAGCCGGCTCGTGAGCGCGGTGGTGCGGCTCGATGGCCGCGCGGTCGGCGATGCGAAGTGCGGCCCGCTGACGGCGCGGCTCTTCGCGGCGATGCGGGCCGACATCGCGGCGGCCTCCGCCGCGCGCACCGACGCTGTGCCCGCCTGACTCCGCGCCTGATTTCACGCTGATTCCCCGCTGATTCCCCCCCCCGATTTCCCCCTGATTTCCCGCGAAACACGAGCAACCCAAGAGCATCCATGAAGGACAACCGCCAGCCTCCCGTCCTCGCCATCCAGGTGGGCAACACGCGCATCAAGCTTGCGGCGTTCCTGCAGAACGACCCCGAGGAGACCGTGTTCGTCCCGACCGACGACCTCGCGGGCGCGGTCGAGGCCGCCACGCGGCTCTACGAGTCGGTGGGCGCCGAGCCGGACTGCTCCGTGGTCGTCGCGAGCGTGAATCCGCCCGCGTCGGACGCACTCGTCGGCATGCTGCGCGACCAGCTCGCGACCGAGATCTACAGCGCGCCGATCGACATGCCTGTGCCGATCGGAACCTGCCTCGCCGAGGGCGCGAAGCCCGGTGTCGACCGCCTGCTCAACGCAGCCGCGGCCTACGCGCGCCTCAAGCAGGCCTGCATCGTGATCGATGCGGGAACCTGCATCACGGTCGACTTCGTCGACGGCGAGGGCGTCTTCCACGGCGGCGCGATCGCGCCCGGCATCCGCATGCAGCTGAAGGCGATGCACGAGCACACCGCGGCGCTGCCCGCGATCGACTTCGAGGTGCCCGAGGGCACGGCGTGGGGCGCCGACACGCGCGAGGCGATGCTCCGCGGCGTCTACCACGGCGCGCGCGGCCTCGCGTGGCGGCTGATCGAGCGTTACGCCGAGCAGTACGGCGGCTTCCCGATGGTGGTCGCGACCGGCGGCGACGCGGCGGCGCTCTTCGGAGACGACGAGCTCGTCAACCAGGTCGTCCCAGACCTCGTGCTGCGCGGGATCGCGCTCGCCGCGCGGTCGGCGCTCGATCCCGACGAGGGTTCGGACGGCAACCGAGGCGGGCGCGCGGGCGGCGGCTCAGCCTTCTCGATCACGCCGGGCGAGTTCGAGTCGAAGCTGTCGGGCGGTCCGATGAGCGGCGAGGTACGACCGAGAACCTCTCGGCTCACTCCCATGCCGCAAGACACCACTCCCCACGACCCCACCGCGCACGACCACGAGTGCGGACCAGAGTGCGACCACGACTGAGCCGCAATCAGGAACTTCACCCGGCGGTCAGAAGCCAAGAGTTAATCGGACTCGGTCTGCAGACGCTCCCAACGCGCTTGGAAACACGCTTCCAACGGGGATTCCCTCTCCTGCGTCCGTGATTGCGCCGATCAAACCCCCGATGCCCGGCTCCAGCGAGCCCACCACCCCGACTCCGAGCGGCGATCCTGGATCGCCACTCGAGGTCGCCTGCTACCGCGCCACGCCCCACGGCGCGGGCGCTGTGGCCATGATCGAGATGATCGGCGATGTGTCGGCATGCCTCCAAGCGCTCTGCGGACGCGATGTGGCGATCGGCGGGCTCTCCCTGCGGCACTTCGATCGAATCGACGACGGACTTGTCGCGCGGCTTGCCCCCGAGCGCGCCCAGCTCATGCCGCATGGCGGCACCCGCATCGTCGAGCAGCTTGCCGAATGGCTCGCGGCGCATGGCGCGAACTGGATCGACGATCCAAACACAGCGCGCGCATCGCTTGACCCGCTGGAACTCTTCCCCGAGGCGGCGGACCGCGTCGAGGCGCTTGCGCTGGCCACGCTCGCACGCGCGGCAAGCCCGCTCGCCGTCCGGCTGCTGCTCGCGCAGAGCCCGCGCTGGAGCGAGCACGGCGACGCACCGTTCACCGAGGAGGACTTCGCCCGCTCCAAGCGGCTGATGAACCTCGTCGAGCCGCCGCGCGTCGCGCTCATCGGTCTTCCGAACGCTGGCAAGAGCACGCTTTCGAACGCGCTGCTCGGACAGGACTACGCGCTGACCTCGCCTCTGCCAGGGACGACGCGCGACGCGGTCAGCGCGCGAATCGATCTCGCCGGCCTCGTCGTCGAGTGGTTCGACCTGCCCGGCGTGCGCGAGACGACCGACGCCGAGGAGCGCACCGCGATCGAGCTGTCGCAGAGCCTTCTCCGCGACGCCGACTTCGTGATCTCGCTCGCAGCGCCGGGCCTGCCGTGGCTCGATCTCGCGCGCAAGCCCGACCTGATGCTCTACTCGAAGAGCGACGATCCTTCGTCGAAGGACTGCGAACTGCGCTCGAAGGCAGACCTCTGCGTCAGCTCGACGACCGGCGAAGGACTCGATGCGCTTCGCGCGTTGATCCGCGATCACCTGGTTCCGCCGCAGGACCGCGCGTGCGAGCGCCCGTGGGCGTTCGACCGCTCGCTGCCGCCGCACGCGGCGCAAAACCCAGCGCAAAACCGCGCGCAGGCGGACCATCCGGAGAGCCACGACCCGCATCCGGTCAGCCAACGCTGAACGGCCGCGCTCGGGCCCGTTCACAGGCCCGTTCACAGACCCCGTTCACAAACCCATGATCGAATAGCCGCTGTCGACATACAGCACCTGCCCGGTCGTGCCTCGCGAGAGGTCCGACAGCAGGAACGCGGCGGCGTCGGCGACCTCGGCCGCGACGATGTTGCGCGGCAGCGGTGCGACCTGCGGGATCCGGTCGAGGATCGCATCGAAGCCGCCGACCGCCGACGCCGAGAGCGTCTTGATCGGGCCGGCCGACACGAGGTTGCAGCGCACGCCCTTCACGCGGCCGAGCTCCATCGCGAGATAGCGGTTGGTCGCCTCGAGCGCGGCCTTGGCGACGCCCATCACGTTGTAGCCGGGCACGGCCTTCTCGGCGCCGTAGTAGCTGAGGCCGATCATCGAGCCGCCCTCCTTGAGGACGGGGATCGCCGCGTTCGCCATCGCCATGTAGCTGAAGGCGGAGATGTCCATCGCGTTCGTGAAGACCGAGCGCGGCGTGGCGGCGAACTTGCCGAGCTTCAGCCAGTCCTTGTCGGCGAACGCGATCGAATGCACGACGAAGTCGATCTGCCCGAAGTCCTTGCCGACGCGCTCGAAGCAGGCGGCGATGTCTGCGTCCTGGGCGACATCCATCGGCTGGAGCCACGGGTTCACGACGCCGAAGCCCTCGACGATCTTGCGCGTGCGGCGCTCCATCTTCTCGCCGGGCATGTGGGAATAGATGCACTCCGCGCCCTCGCGCAGGAGGCTCTGGGTGATGGCGGTCGCGATGCTGGTCTCGTGAAGGACTCCGGTGACGAGTCCGCGCTTGCCTTGCATGATTCCCATGGGTGTTCCTTGTTTGGATCGAGGGTTCGAAAGAGTAGCACTTCCCGCCGAGGTCCGTTCGCGCTACGCTGTGTGCGGCCAATCGCCGTGCGCGCGTAGCTCAATTGGATAGAGCATCGGTCTTCGGAACCGACGGTTGGGGGTTCGAATCCCTCCGCGCGCGTTTGCTTCACCCCGCTGCCCGCGAGTGCATCGTCGCCGTCGAGGAGTCGCTCGCAGCCGACGCGAACGCGACGCCCGACGCGGCGCTCGCGAAGGCGGTCGAGCGGCTCTCCGACCTCTACACCACCGACCGCGGCCGGCTCGCGAGCGAGCAGGCCGATGCGGCGCATCTCGCTGCGAAGCGCGAGTACTTCCTCGCAAGCGATGCGCCCAAGGTGGCGCTGGCGCTCGACGAGTGCGCCGCGCGCAGCGAGGCGTTCGCGCGGATCGCGACGCTTGATCGCGTGCGCGTCGTCGACTTCGGCGCCGGCGTCGGCGCGACGAGCGTTGGATTTCTCGCGTGGCTTGCGGGCGCGCGCGCGGCGCGCGGCGTCACGGCTCCCGCGCGCGTCGAGTTTCACGCGGTCGAGCTCGGCGTGCCGGCGGCGCGCGCGTACGAGTCGGCGGTGCGAGTGGCCGCGAACGCCGCGGGCGTGACCGCCGCCGTCACCGTCGATGCGCGCGACTTCCGCGCCGCTCCTCCGCCGCCGTGCGACCTCATCCTCTGCCAGACCGCGATCAACGAACTTCTGGTCGGCGAGCGTCACGCCGCTGCGACCGTCGAGCTCGTCGCGGGCTGGGCGCTGCACGCGCCGCTCCTCGTGATCGAACCCGCGCTGCGCACGACGACCCGCGCGCTCATGGCGCTGCGGGACGACCTGCTCGCGCGCGGCGGGTTGCTCGCCCGCGGCGGGCTGCATGTCGTGGCGCCGTGCCTCCATCAAGCGCGCTGCCCGATGCTCGCGCGCGAGGGCGACTGGTGCCACGAGGCGCGTCGCATCGAGCCGACCCCGCGCGTCGCGCGCATCGACCGCATCGTCGGCCGCCGCGACGGGCGCGCGCTCTTCGCGTTCCTCGCGATGGCGCCGGGCGCCGCCGCCGCGCCAGCGGTCCAATCACCAGTCCAATCGCCAGTCCAATCCCCCGTCCAATCCCCCGTCCGGCTCGTCACTGACACGCTCGGAAGCCGCGGCAAGACCGAGCGGCTCGTCTGTCGCTCGGACGGCGAACTCCGCCTGATGCGGCTGCTCGATCGCGAGACGACCGACTCGAACCGTGCGTTCCTCGACGCGGAGCGCGGAGCGGTGCTGGCGATCGACCCCCTGCCGCCGAACGACCGAATCTCGCCCGCGGCGACCGTCGTCACGCAACCGATCGGCTGATCTCGACGAACGGGTGTTGCCTCCGGCGCGTTGGGTTCCTACCCTGCGTCGCCCCTGTCCCCATGCGCCGAGCCCTTGCCAACCGCTTCCCACGCCTCGTGATGGCCCTGATGGTCGTCGCGGCGATGCTGTCGAGCGGCGGCTTTGCGAAGCACGCGCACCTCTGGTCGGCGCACTCGCACGGAACCTGCGGCGGCGGCGAGCGGGCTTCCTGCTCGGCTCACCCGATTCGCTCGCTCTGCGGGCACTCGCGCCGAACAGACGCTGAGGCGCCCGCCGCGCCTTCAAAGCAGCTGCCCGTTGGCAACGATGTCGACCACCAAATCGACGGCCAGTGCAGCGTCTGCGCGGAACTTGCGTTCCTCACCCCGACGCTGCCGCTCGCGTCGCCGTTCACCACCGTGCTCGCCGTCCTTGCGATCGTCCACGATCGCGAGGCCGCGCAACTGCCCGATCCGGCCGCGCCCGCGCTCTGCGCCGCCCGGCCCCCGCCATCGCTTGCCTGAACCAGCGTGACGCCGTCCGTGCGCGCCTGTCGCGCACGGCTTGGCCGTCTCCCGTTCAACGCATCCGATCGCCGACTTGCTCGGCAGGATCTGCAGGATCTCCCGTGTTCCATCCAAACCGTTCCCGACGCGCGTTCACGCTCGTCGAACTTCTGTCGGTCGTCGCGATCGTCGTCGCGATCCTCGCGCTCGTCCTTCCTTCGATCTCGTCCATGCGCCAGCGGGCGCTCGCCGTCAACTGCATGGCGAACATCCGCTCGCTGCAGGCCGCGTCGCTCGCCTACTCGACCGATTCGGCCGGCTGGCTGATCGACGCGCGCCTGCCCCACGGCGGCGTCGACCAAGGCGGCGACGAGAGCTTCGTCGAGGTCCTTGCCCGCAAGGACTACTGCGATGCCTCGCGGATCCGCTCGCCGCTCGATGAAAGCCCGCACTGGGCTCCGTCGGCCGGCGGCGAGGGCGTGCCCGTCCCCAACTCGAACGGCGCGTTCCGCCGCACGAGCTACGGACTCAACAACCACCTCGCGCGCGAGTTCTCGCCGTGGGCGGCGGTCGATCCATCGAGGACGACGGACCGGCTCTCGAAGGTCCCGGATCACGCGAACACGGTCCAGCTCCTCCTCATGACGCCCGTCGGCGAGTTCGCCGGCGCGGATCACCCGCATGTCGAGGGCTGGGGTGCGGCGCCAGCCGCGCCGGCGATCGCGAACGGCGAGGTCGCCATCTCGGCGGTCTCGCGAGACGGCGCCTCGACCGACGCCGTGTCGAACTGGGCGTTCCTCGACGGTCATGTCGAGGGCGCCTCGTTTGCGCGCATCTACCTCGACGAGTCACGCAACCGGCTCGACCCATTCGTCAGTCCCCTCTTTGCACGCTTCGCCTCCGCGAATTGACCGCGGCGGGACTTCCAAGCAGGAGTTCACATGTCACGCACGCTTCTCGCCGCGCTCGCGGCGGGCTTCATCGCCTCGGCTGCCACCGCGCAGCACGCAGGCGACATCAACCTCTCGATCGCGCAAGGTGCCATCCGCACCTCTGCGCTCAACGGCGCGGCCTCGACGCCCGAGCGCGTCTTCGGCGCGACCTTCGGCGACACAGGGGTCGCGCGCTTCACCTCGAACCCCGGATTCGAGGCGCTGCCCGGCACCTTCGCGCCCGGCTCCCGCACGGGCTTCACGCCGCGTTCGGGCCTCGCGCGCTTCACGGGAGCAGGCCTCGAGTCCGTCACCGTGGAGCGGCTCGAGATCAAGTTCCTCACGCTCGTGAGCGTGATCGGCGCCCAGCCGGCCGCGGGCTTCGACCTCGCGGTCCAGTCGAACGGCGGTTGGCACCGCCATCTCAACTTCCGCCTGTTCGCGCAGGGCGGCAAGCTTCCATCGAGCGGCATCTATGTCGTCGAGATGGAGGTCTACTCGAACGACGGCGTCACGCTGCCGAGCGAGCCGCTTTGGATCGTCTTCAACGACGGCCAAAGCCTCGCCGAGCACGACGCAGCGATCGCGTGGGTCGCCGACAACCTCGCGAGCGGCGGCGCGTCCTGCCCGGCCGACCTCGACGGCAACGGCGATGTCGGCGCGCCCGACCTCGCCACGCTGCTCGCGGCGTGGGGCACGGCCGGCGGCGACCTCGGTGGCGACGGGTTCACCGATGCAGCCGATCTCGCCGCGCTCCTCGCGTCGTGGGGCGCGTGCCCGTGACGAAGAGGCAGTTGCCTTCGTCGGTTTCAGTTCTTCGTGTTTCGTTCCTAACTGTGCGTTCCTAATGACGCGTCCCCCGTGACGCGTCCCCCGTGACGCGTCCCCCGTCCCGCGCTCATCCCCCTTTGTGCACAACCGCGGACCTCGATCCGCATCAAGATCAGTTTGGAGTTCACCATGCATACCAGCTTTGTTTCCGGCTTCCTCACCTCCCGCACCCCCTCGCTCGCCACCGTCGCTGCAATCGTCACCGGCGTCGCCTCGCTTGGCTCCGTCGCACACGCCGACGGCGCGCTCGGCGATGTCTGGATCTCGTCGCTCAACGGCACGCTGATCACCGGCGGCTTCGACCACACCACCGGCACGGTCATCAATCCGTCGCAGCGCGTGTTCGCGGCCGATTTCGGCATCGATCCCGCCTTCCCCTTCAGCACCGACGAGCCGGGATTCACCTCCGACCTGCTCGGCAGCACGGTCACCATCAACCTGCTCCAGGGTCTCGGCCGCTGGAACGGCGCGGGCTTTGACGCAGCCACTTCCTCGCTCTTCGCAAGCTACGGTGGCCAGGACGCGACGAGCACCGCAGGCGGGTCGTTCGGCTTCCTCGTGACCGCGGGTCTCGACCTGCACCCCGAGTTCACGCTCGTCGACCCGCTCGACGGCGTGTACCTCGCGTCGTTCACGGCAAGCAGCGCCGGCTACGCGACGAGCGAGAGCTTCTATGTGCTCTTCAACCTCGGCGAGAGCGAGATCGACCACGACGAGGCGATCGAGTGGGTCGAGGCGAACCTCGTTCCGGCTCCGGGCGCGCTCGCGCTCCTCGCCGCGGGCGTGCTTGCGGGCCGCCGTCGCCGCTAAGGCCGACCTCACTCGACGGCCGCAGACAAAGGCGCACGCGTTCACCACGCGTGCGCCTTTCTTGTCGTCATGGTTCCGCCGCGACGCGCAGGCCGGTCAGCCGTCGCTGTTCAGGACGGGATCCTGATCCGTGTCGCGGCTGCCCATCTCCTCGAGATCGGCCTCCATCGGCTCGATCGCCGCAGCGCTCGGCGCGCCGCCGCCGCCGCGGCCGTCGATCACCGCCTGCTCCGAGTCGTACGGAACCTGCGACGGCCCCTCGAAGGGGCTGCCCTGGCAGGCGGCCATCAGCGCAACGATGGAAAGGAGCGCTGCGCGGAGGATGGATCGGCTCGGATTCGGCATGGACACAGTCTCCCGCGCGGGGTTCGGCGCGTCAATCGGGGCGGCGTGCGCGGATCGCCTCCGCAAGCGGCAGGTTGAGGAGCAGGATCTGGGCAAGCTCGGGGTCGAAGTGCTTGCCCGACTGCTCCTCGAAGAACTCGACGATCTTCGCGCGGGTCCAGGTTTCCTTGTAGCTGCGGTGCGAGCTGAGCGCGTCGTAGACATCCGCCACCGCGACGATGCGCGCGAACAGCGGGATCGAGATCGAGCTCAGCCCGCCGGGGTAGCCGCGGCCATCCCAGCGCTCGTGGTGTCGAAGGGCGATCGTCGAGGCGATCTCGTCGAAGTCGGTGCGGATTCCCTTGAAGAGCGCCGCGCCGATCTCGGTGTGGCGCTTCATCTCGGCGAACTCCTCGTCGGTGAGGCGGCCGGGCTTGCGCAGGATCGCGTCGGCGATGCCGACCTTGCCGACATCGTGGAGCAGCGCGCCGATGCGCAGCGAGTCGCGCACGCGCGCGTTGTTGCCGAGCTCCTCGGGGTGCCGGTCGCACCACTCGTCGTAGAGCATGATCGCGAGGTCGGCGACGCGGCCGACATGCCCCGCGGTCTCGGTCGGATCGCGCATCTCCGCCATCGCGATCATGCGGAGGATCATGGCGCGGATGAGCTGGGCGCGCTCGATCGCCACCGACGCGAGCGACGCGAAGTGGGTGACGATCTGCTCGTCGTTCTCGTCGAAGCCGTGCGCGTCGCGGCGACGCGCGTGGCCATCGAGGAGCGCGATGCAGCCGAGGATCTTGCCTTCGGCCCGCGCGACGGGCACGATGAGCGCGGACTTGATGCGGTCGCCGAACAGCGCCTCGATGCCGAGCGCCGGAAGATCGCGGCCCGAGCGCGCGCACTCGATGCGGTCGAGCCGCGAGAGCCGGTTCGCGGTGGCGACGCGGCCGACGACCGTCGACTCGGACATCGGCACCTCGCACACGGCGGCGACCGACGATCCGACGGTCTCCGCGGCGCGCAGCTTGTCACCTTCGACGACGAACATCGCGCCATACGCGCAGTTCGCGAGCGCCACCGCCTCGCGGAGGATCGCGGTGAGCATGATGTCGAGGTCCTGGACGCGCGCGAGGTCGGCGGAGACGCGCGCGATGCGGTCGAGCCGCTCGCGCTGCGTGCCGACATCGACGCGCAGCTCGCGGTTGCTCTCCGCCAGCCGCATGTTCACCTGGTCGAGGAGCGCGTTGCGCTGCTCGAGCTCATGCTCGGCGCGCTCGAGGTCGCGGTACGCGGCGTCGCGCTCGCGCTCCGAGAGGCAGGCCTCCGCGTGATGCACCACGCGCGCGACGAACTCCTGCGCGGGCGGCAGCTTGACGAGGTAGTCGTTGGCGCCACGGGCGAACGCGTCGGCCTTGGTCGAGGCGTTCTCCTCGGCGGAGAGGACGAGCACCGAGGTCGAGGAGAGGAGCGGCTCGGCGCGATAGGCCGAGACAAGCTCCATCCCGTTGCCGTCGGGCATGTTGAGGTCCTGCAGGATCACCGCAGGCTGCAGCTCGAGCGCGCGGGCCGCGGCCTCGCTCGCCTTCGCACACACCTCGAGGCGGATGCCGGTGAGCGGCGCGAGCAGCCGTCGCACGCCCTCCGCGACGATCGGCTGGTCGTCGACCAGCAGGACAACAAACGGCGATGCAGGCTTCTTCACCTCGGTCACCCCTGCAGCGTATCGCCTTCGACCGAATCCGTGTTCGCGGCGGCGTCCCCGCCACGGCTCTTGCGCGGGCGCTCCTTCCATCCCTCGGCGAGCCGCCAGCAGCGATGGATCTTCCGGTTGCGGAAATCCTCGGGCACCGAGCGGTGGCTGATCTCATGCGCGCCGAAGTTCGGCGGCACATGCGCGGGATCGAAGGAAAAACTGCGGGAATTCGTGCTGAAGAAGACCTCGCCGCCCGGCGCGACGAACCGCGCGATCCAACGCAGGAGCTCCGGGTAGTCGCGGTCGATGGCGAACGAATCCGCCTTCATCCGCTTCGAATTCGAGAAGGTCGGTGGGTCGCAGATGACGATGTCGTACTGCTCGCCTGCGGTCGGCCCCGCCTCGAGCCACTGCAGGCAGTCGGCGTGCACGGCGGCGTGGTCGCCCCCGCCGTCGACATCGAGCGCGTAGCCGTTGAGCGCGAGGTTTCGCGCGTACCACTCGAGATAGGTCTTCGACATGTCGACCGTGGTCGTCTTGACCGCTCCGCCGGCGCGCGCATGCACGCTGAACGCGCCGGTGTACGCGAACAGGTTGAGCACGCGCTTGCCGCGCGCCCGCTGCTGCACCGAGTGGCGCGTCGGCCGATGGTCGAGGAAGAGGCCCACATCGAGGTAGTCGGAGAGGTTGACCTCGAACTTGAGCCCGTGCTCGCCGACGACCTTGACGGCGCCACGCGAGTCGAAGCGCTCATACTGGTCGCGGCCGCCGTCGTCCGACCGCTGGCGCCCGCGGTACTTGATGTGGAGGCGTTCGCGCGGGATGTTGAGCCCCGCGAGTATCTCGGCCTCCGCGTCGATGCGGTACTCGCGCTCGCGCTCGAGCGTGTCGTCCTTCGTGCGATGGAAGAACCACGCGACCGCGTCGCCGGCGTTGGCGGCCACGGCCGCGTTCTCGCCCCACCCGAGGTCGCCGTACCAGTCGACGATCATCGGGAACTCGGGGATGTCCTTCTCGTAGAGCCGGAAGCAGGAGATCCCCTGCTTTCGCGCCCACTTCGCGACATGTCGCATGCGGTTGTCGAGTCGTTCGCCGAGCATTCCGCAAGCGTAGCCGCAAGCTCAGGCGACGGTAGGCAGCTCGAAGCCCTTGCGGTACTCGCGCCGCACGCAGGTCTTGGTCGCCTCCTCGTGGGTCGAGCCGTCGGGATTGCTGAAGGCGAGCTTCGACTTGTCCCAGAGCAGTTCCTGCTGCGGGAAGCGCGCCGCGCGCGAGCAGAGGATCCCCGCCTCCGCGATGCCCGCGGCGTACGAGAACGGCGTCTGCACGAACGCGTCGGGCTTGCCCATGATCCTGTCGACCCAGCTGTGCCAGTGGTTGCGCGCGCGCAGCGTGCCTTCGCCGTCGGCGCCGCGGCCCGCGATCGACTTGAAGTCGACCTTCTTGCCGCCGATCCACACCTCGGGCTCGCCCTCGGGCTGGTTGAAGATCGCGCCGCCCTCGCACACGATCAGCGTGCCGCTGCCCGGCCACTTTCCGGGCGGCAGTCCGAGCTCGGCGCGCGACGGCGCCTGGCTCTGGTCGCCGTAGCGCAGCACGAATCGGTCGCGCGCGAACATCGCGCGGTTCGCGGCCTTCGAGACATCGTAGGTGAGCGTCGACATCACGCCGCGCGCGTGATAGAAGTCGCTCGGGTTGAGCGTGTGCGCCATCACCGAGACGGGCGACGGCAGGTCGAGCGAGAAGTACGGAAGGTCGAGGAGATGCGTGCACCAGTCGCCGAGCTGGCCCGTGCCGTAGTCCCACGACGAGCGCCACTGGAGGCCGATGAGGCCCGGGCGGCACGGCGCGTCGACCGCTGCGCCAAGCCAGAGCGGCCAATCGATGCTCGCGGGCGGCTGGATCGGATCCTTCAGGCCGCCGTACCAGAAGTAGCCGCCGGTTCCTTCGCCGGGGCCGCCGATCCAGACATGCGCCTCGATCGCCTTGCCGAGAAGCCCGCGGCGCAGGATGTCGACCGTGTGCTGGCGGCCGAGCGGGCCCATGCGCTGGTTGCCCGTCTGGGTGACGAGGTTCGGGCGCGCGGCCAGCGCCTGCTCGATGGCGACCACTTCGGAAAGCTGCTGGACGAGCGGCTTCTGGCCGTAGACATGCTTGTTGGCGCGCATCGCCCAGAGGTCGATGAGCGCGTGGTTGTGGTCGGGCGTGCAGACGACGACGGCGTCGAACTTGTCGCCGTGCTTGTCGAAGGCCTCGCGGAAATCGCGGCAGGTGAAGGCCTCGGGATGGTCCTTCGCGACCGATGAGAGCGCGTCGGAATCGACATCGCAGAGGCCCGTGAAGACGACATCGGGGTGGTTCTTCAGCTCGTTGCGGTCGGCCGGCGCGATCGATCCGCCGACGCCGACCTGAAGAAGCTGCAGCTTGCCGAGCTTGCCGCGAAAACGCGGCCGCGGCGCCGGCACCGGCGCAAGCGCACCGAGCGCGGACGGTGCGAGGAGGCTGGTCGCGGCAAGGCCACCGACGGCGGCGGCCGCGGTCTGGATCAGGTTGCGTCGGGTGAGCATGCGCCCACGCTACCGCTCAAGCAACAAACGCACAACGAAAAGTTCGGAGGATTTGGGAAACGGCGACGCACCGCCCCATGCACGCGAAAGGTCGCGGCCGCAGCCGCAACCGCTCGAATGACGGGACCGCCGCGCGAAGCGCGGCGCGCTGTCGTGGGCTCGAGAAGTTCAGCTAGCACTGCTTCCTCGCTGCGCGAGGAAGCACGTGGCACCCGCCGGCCTTTGGCCGGC
>CAIXEV010000443.1 GCA_903918555.1 uncultured bacterium
CTCTCGGAGTGGCCGAACGCGAGCAGCGTGCGCCCGACCTCGATCGCGTGCCTGGCCTCGCTCCGGTTGAACTCCGTCAGCTTGCCCGTCAGCTTCTCCGTCGCCGCGAGCTCGAAGTAGACATACTCGAGATACCACGAGGTGTACTCGGGAACCTGCGCCATCGCGATGCGGTAGAGATCGGCCGCCTCGGCGACGCGGCCCTCGCGCAGCGCGACCCGCGCGACCATGCCGGTCAACGGCCGCATGCCGCCGCCATGCGGCCGCACCGTCTGCCACTCGAGCAACGCCTCGCGCACGGAGGCGCTCGATCGCTGCTCGAGTTCGCGGCAGAGCGAGTCGAATCGCTCGAAGGCGGCCTGGTTCCCGCGCTTCATGAACGAGATGCCGAAGAGGACGCGCATCGTGTGATGCACGCGGTAGTCGTCGAACGCATTCGTGCCGAGTCGCTTCGCGTACTCCTGCCACGCCGGAAGCGCCGCGACGCGCGCGGCGTCGCCTGCGAGCGGTCCGCCGGAGCGAAGAATCGTGTCCGCCATCAGCCGCGCGGCGTCGGCCTGGCCGCGCACCGTGAGATGCACATGGTCGTCGAGCAGTTCCCAGCCCGTCGCGCCCGCCGGGCTCGCGTCGCGGAACGCAGCGGCGATGTCGCAGAGCGGCGCGGCTTCACTGCGCGCCGCCGCGCGGATCGCCTCCTCGGTTCCGCGCGTCGGTCGCCACGGCATCGGGTCGAGGTCGCGCGCATCGAGAAACGCCTCGCGCGCGCCACGCGCGTCGCCCGCGGCGGCGAGCGCCTGCGCGGCGGCGAACCGCTCGGCCGCCGCGGCGCTCTCGCCGAGAGGCGCAAGGCCGCTCTCGTTGGTCGCCGTCGTGCAGACGATCGGAACGGCGCCAGCCGCCTTCGTCGCCGCGACCATCGCGGCAAGATGCGCCTCGAGGTTGTGCGCCGCAGCCGCGCGAAGCGGCGAGTCGGGCGCGATCGATGTCTGTCCGATCATCTGCTCCATCAGCGTGCGGTCCTCGGCCGCGCCGCCTCGGAACAAGGACTCCGTCGCCTGCACGACCGCAAGGCCGCGTGCCGACGCCATCAGCGGCAGCGCCCATGTGGGCAGCGTGCCGACCGAGTTGATCGACGCCGTGCCGTAGGCGCCGAAGAACTCGTTGTTTCCGACATAGAAGACGATGTAGTCCGGCTGGTAGCGCGCGGCCTCGGCGGTCATCGCGACCAGCGGATAGCTCGCGACCGCGGTCGTCCCGAGGTTGATGACCTCGATCTTCTTGCCGCTTTCCTTCGAGAGGTCGGCGAGCATCTCCTCGAGGAACGCGCTCATCGCGAGGTTCCGCGGCTGCGGGTAGCCCTTCGCCGCCGACTCGCCGACGAGGAAGATCCGCACGGTGTCGGCCGGCTTCGGCATCACGAAGGCCGTTTCCTCGGCGAATCCAGGGCGATCGGGGTTCGCGAAGAAGTACGGCCGCGTCGCGTCGGCGTCGACCGAACAGAGTTTCTGACCGGGTGCGATCTCGCCGATCTCGGTGATGAACGGCGGATACCCGCCCCAGCCGAAGAGGCGCAGCACGATCTCGACGACCGCCACGAGCAGCACGGGAAGCAAGAGCGTGATGGCGAGGAACAGTCGCCGCTTCCATCGCGGAAGCGCCGCCGCAGGCTTGCCGTTCGCTGCTTCAGTCGACATCACGCCTGGATCCTCCTAGAACTGTCGCTCCGGGTCATGCCGCCCGCCGTTGGCGATCGGCGTCCACATCGATGCTCCGCGCGGATCGCGCAGCCGCAGACGGTCGCGGCCCATCAGACGCGCGACCACCGCCGTCGGCACCACCACGAGGTAGTAGGTCACGCCGAGGGCCACCGTGCCGATCACGGTCCCGACGACGAACACGAAACCCATCCACAGCCAATAGGCCGGCAGCCCGATGCGCGTGCCCGTTCCCGCCGTCACCAGCGCGAACGCGCCGAAACCCCAGAGAACGAACGCCATGCCGCGCACATTCCCGAGAAGGCCGAAGCCCTCGAAGTAGAACAGCGTTCCCATGACCGCGAGCGCCGCCGATGTCAGCAGCGCCCAGCGGCGGAGTTCGGCGGAGGTTGGATGCCAGTGAATCGTGATCATCGGGAGCGTTCGATGCGTTCAGAAGATCGAGTAGATGAACGGCGCGGCCTTGGTGCCGCCGAGGATGATGAGAAGGCCCGCGAGCAGGAGCATGATGACGATGGGAATCAGCATGTACGCCTTGTGCGCCTTGATGAAGGCGAAGAGCTCGGAGAGGAACGAGTGACGGGGCATTGGCTTCCTTCCTGCGGCCTCAGTCGGGCCTGAACGAACGCTTGTATTCCTCGGCGCCCGCCATCGGCGGCTGGCTGTCCTTGCGCAGCAGGCACCGGCCGACGACGAGCATATCCATGTCGGTGAACATGAAGCAGCGGTACGCGTCGCCCGGATCGTGCACGATCGGTTCGCCGCGGATGTTGAAGCTGGTGTTC
>CAIXEV010000444.1 GCA_903918555.1 uncultured bacterium
CCATGTTGTACGGAAGGCCGAGCACGACGCGGTCGGGGCCGTATTCGTCGATCGCGCGCAGCGCCGCGCGCAGCTGCAGCGCGCGCGTGTGCGCCTCGACCACCGACAGCGGCTGCACGAGGCCGACGACATCGTCGCCCGCCGCGAAGCCGGTGCGCTTGTCGCCGAGATCGATCGCGAGATACCGCATGCGCTACCGCCACGCCTCGGGCGCGCGCTCGGCGAGCGCCTTCACGCGCTCGGCCTCGTCCGCGTGGACGACGAGCGTCGCGTCCTTCGTGTGGACGATCACGAGATCCTCGCAGCCGACGGTCGCGATGAGGTGATCGGGATCGTCGGAGATCACGCGCATGCCGCGCGAGCCGTCGTCGAGCCAGTGCGCGTTGACGCGGTTGCCGAGGTCATCGGGCGGAATCGACTCCGCGAAGCTCGACCAGCTGCCGATGTCGAGCCAGTTCGCGCCGAGCGGAAGCATGCACACCTCGAACGCGCCGTCGCCGCTCGTGGCCGCGGGCTCCATGACCGCGCGGTCGAACGACTCCTTCGGCAGCCCCGCGTACACGCGCTGCAGCGTCTCGTCGCGCGCGGGCGAGTTCCACGCGGCGGCGATCTCCGCAAGACCCGCGGCCGACGCAGGCGCGTGGCGCCGGATCGCCTCGCACATCGTCGCGGCTGCGAAGACGAACATCCCCGAGTTCCACACGAAGGTGCCGAGCCGCAGGTATTCCTCGGCGCGCATGCGGTCGGGCTTCTCGGCGAAGCGCGTGGCGTGGAACGCGTGCTCGACGCCGGGAATCGCAGCGCCGCGCTCGATGTAGCCGTAGCCGGTCGCCGCGTGCGTGGGCGCGACGCCGAAGGTCACGATGCGGCGCGCGTCCGCCTCGACAATCGCAAACGCCGCGCGCAGCCGGCCGCGAAAGAGGTCGACCGGCTCGATGAGGTGGTCGGCGGTGAGGATCGCAAGCGTCGCGCGCGGATCGCGCGCTGCGAGCACGAACGCGAGAAGCCCGACCGCGTTGAGCGTGTCGCGTCCCATCGGCTCGAGCAGCGTGCTGTCGGCGCGCAGCTCGGGCAGCACGCCGCGCATCGCGCCGGCGAAGTGGGCGGTCGTGCAGAGGAGGCGCCGCGAAGGATCGACCACGCCGTCGACGCGCCGCCACGCGTGCTCGAGAAGCGACATGCCGTCCGCGACGGGCAGCAGCTGCTTCGGCCGCGCGCGGCGCGACAGCGGCCAGAGCCGCGTGCCCGCGCCTCCCGCGATGATGCCTGCGTAGCGGTGTTCGTTCACATCCATGCGAATCCCGAATGTTCCTGCGTGTCCTGGCTCAACCGACGCCGCGCGTGCGCAGCGCCCGCGTCACGATCTCGTCGGCGGGGAGCGTGGTTCCGCCCGACGCGGCGACCACGCGATCGATCTTCGCACGCGCCTGCGCGCGCGGCTCGCCGAGCGCCACGAGGACTTCTTCTGCATCCGCGGCGGGCCCGACGGGCAGCGCGGTGATGGCGGCCGCCACCGACGCCTGCGCGGCGCGCCGCGCGGCCGTCGGATCGGCGAGGAACGGATCGAGCTTCCCCTTCAGCTCGACGATCGTGCTCTCGGCGGTGCGCTTGCCGATCTCGGGCAAGGTCGCGAGGAACTTCGCGTCTCCCGCCGCGATCGCCTCGGCCATGCGCGCATGCGACACCTGCATCGCGCGCAGCGCCTTGCGGTTGCCGATTCCCTTCACGGTCGTGAGAAGCTCGAAGAACGCGCGCTGCTCGCGCGAGCTGAAGCCGATCAGCCGCGGCACGAAGTGCGAGCCCTGGCCCTGCGACTCGAGGTAGTGGAGCGTGTGAAACGCGACGCTGCGCCCTTGGCGCATCAGCAGTTCGCCCGCATCACACGCCGGCACGAGCAGTTCGTAGATGATCCCCTCGGCGACGCGCACCTCTGCGACGCCGTCGACCACATCCTCGAGGGTTCCTTCGATGCGCGCGATCATGCGGGGCGCATCGTACGGCTCAGCCGCTCGCGGTGTCGCTGCGGAGGAACGCGGCGAGGTTCCGCTCGACCACCGCGCGGTCGGCCGGCGGCAGCTCGACATCGGTGACGGGCCAGCCGGTCCGCTCCTTCAGGAGCTCGAAGATCCGCTCGGCGGCGTCCCGCCCGTGGCCCTCGGGCCCAGGCTTGATGAGCGCGAGAAACCGCAGCGTCGGATAGGTCGGCTTCAAGAGCGCGTCGTAGGCGTGGTCGGTCGGCCGCCCGGGGTCGATCGCCGCGACAAGGACCGGCGCCGTGGTGCGCGCGAGGATCAGCCTCAGCCCGCCTGAGAAGGGCCGCAGGTGCCGCGGCGGCCGCTCGATCGCGCCCTCGGGGAAGATCCCAAGCGTTCCGCCCGCAGCGACATGTGCGATCGCGGTCTTGAGCGCGGTCGCGTCGCGGCTGTCGAAGGTGACGGGAATCACGCGCTGCGCCCGCCACAGCCAGCCGAGCGCCGGATCCATCATCTCGGCGCTCATCATCCAGCGGATCGGCACGGTCGTCTGCGCCTGAATCGACACCGGATCGAGTCCGGCCGAATGGGTCGACACCACGATCAGCCCCTCGGGGCCGACGCGCTGGGGCACGAGCTCGGCGCCCTCGACCTTCAGGCGCTGGAAGTAGCGCGAGTACAGGATGGTCAGGATCCGCAGCCAGCCGAGGGAGGCTCTGCCTTGGAAACTCCGATGCCCGATGGACTTGAACGCGAGGACCGCGACCACAGGCACGCCGATCAGGAGCAGCAGCATCCCCGCGGCCGCGACGGCGGGCGAGACCGTTGCGATCACAGACGGGACGGCGGGAATTGCGATCGCGGCTGCGGTCGGCACGCCAGCACGGTCGCGGCGGACGGGGCGGATGTCAACCCGCCGGCGTGCCCGAACTCGGGCGAACAGGCGCCGTGGCGGAGGCGCTTCGTGTACACTCGTACAAATTTTGCCGCGCCCCCGCCCGCCCCGGCTGGGTCTCGGCGAGCCGTCCGCACCCGCCCGACCGCAACCAGAGAAGGACCAACGAAGGTCTCACGACCGACGACGCTTATGCCTCGCCGCGACGACATCCACACGATCCTCATCATCGGTTCCGGCCCCATCGTCATCGGACAGGGCTGCGAGTTCGACTACTCGGGCACCCAGGCCTGCAAGAGCCTCCGCGAGGAGGGCTACCGCGTGGTGCTCATCAACTCGAACCCCGCCACGATCATGACCGATCCGGGGTTCAGCGACCGCACCTACATCGAGCCGATCACCGCCGAGGCGGTCGAGAAGATCATCATCCGCGAGAAGGAGCTCGGCACGCCGATCGACGCGCTGCTGCCGACCCTCGGCGGCCAGACCGCGCTCAACTGCGCCTGCAAGCTGTGGGACGCGGGCACGCTCCAGAAGCACGGCGTCGAGATGATCGGCGCCGACCGCCGCGTCATCCACCGCGCCGAGGACCGCGAGGAGTTCCGCCAGATCGTGCAGGCGCTCGGCCTCAAGCAGCCGAAGGCGAAGACGGTCACCAACCTCGAGGACGCGCGCGAATTCCTGCAGGAAATCGGCCTTCCCGCCATCATCCGCCCCGCGTTCACGCTCGGCGGCACCGGCGGCGGCATCGCCTACAACCGCGAGGAGTTCGACGACATCATCCGCCGCGGCCTCGC
>CAIXEV010000445.1 GCA_903918555.1 uncultured bacterium
GGCGGCAAAGGCCCTCGGCGTCACCCAGCCGCGCGTGAGCGATCTCGTGCGAGGCAAGATCGACCGATTCAGCGTCGACAACCTCATCGAGCTCCTCGGTCGGGCCGGTGTCGAGGTCACCTTCTCGGCGACGCGTCGGAAGCGGCGCGTGGCGTAGGCGGCGCGCACGCTGTGGAAGAGCGGTGCCACGCGCTACCTCTCTGTGCCCGCTCGTACCCGCGAGGTGCCCAGCACGGGTCTATCCGGCTTCTGCGACGAGTTGAAAGCCATCACGCGCGCCGGGCGTCGCCGCCCGCGACGCCATCGTCGGCGTCGTCCGCGCGCAGCACTTCGTTGAACACCGTCTCGCCGGTCTCGAGCATGCGGGCGATGTAGGGGCGGCAAAGGCCGCAGCAGCTTCCGCAGCCGAATCGCCTGGCGATCTGATCCATGCTCGACGGCCGACCTTCAAGCTTCTGCTGCAGCTCAGCGAAGCGGAGGTTGAAGCACACGCAGCGGTCGATCTCGAAGTCGTTCGTCATGGCAACGGAAGGCCCGGCGGGAAGCGCATCGTGGGACGCGGGTCGCGCGGGGGTCAGCGCGGATCGTACGCCCCGTCGCCTTCGGCGAGGAATCCATTCTTCGGGAAGCCCATCACTTGGTCGAGCAGCGGTTGGCTTGCATGCTCGCCCGCGCACGCCTGGCACGCGCCGGCGACATGCCCGTCGAGGTAGCACACATGCGAGCATCCGCCGTGGCGAAACGCCTGTCCGCCCGCGTAGGCGGTGGGGAGATCGCCCTCGACCGTCGCGGAGGGCGCGCGCATGAACTTGTTGGCGCCGCCGCGCCAGCCGCCGTCGCCGAAGAGCGCGGTGGACGAGGTCTTGCGGAAGTTTCCCGTGGCCAGTCCGCGCCGAGCGACGGTCCAGCCATGCAGCCAGCGGCCGTCCGGACCGATCTCAGGGAGTCGTCCTTCGGCGCCGATGTAGGTCGTGTTGTAGTTGTAGCCCGTGTAGGGGTCGGCCCCGAAGGTCGAGCTTCCCTCGAACTCCGGGCACTGCTGCACGGGCGACGCCGACGAGAGGTAGCTCCAGATCGCGCCCGGCTTCACCACGCCGCCCGGATGCTGCTCGAAGTCCCACGCCTTGGTGACGACTCCCGCGTCGGTCATCTCGTAGATGATCGCTGCGGGGTAGCGCTCCTTGTTCTGCGCTGCGTAGGCGGCGGTCGCGAGACCGAGCTGCCGCAGATTCGACTGGCAGCTTCCCGCCCGCGCCGTCGAGCGCACGCGCGCCGTCGCGGGAAGGATGAGCGCGAGCAGCACCGCCATGATGCCGATGACCACGGCCATCTCGACGACGGTGAAGCCGCGTGCGGCGTTGGCGCTGCGCGTCGTGCGCGTGCTCGCGGGTTGCCTCATGGCTCGCCTCCGATCGTCCACGCAGCGAGCAGCGCCGCGAGATCGGCTGCGCCGACGAGGCCGTCGCCGTTGAGATCGGCGGCCGCGTTGGATGTTCCCCAGCCTGCCAGCAGCGTCGCGAGGTCGGCCGCGCCGACGACGCCGTCGCCGTCGAGGTCGCCCGCCAGAGCGGCCGGCGCGACATCGGCGATGGCGTCGATCTCGGGAGAAGTCCCGAGGACGGAAGGTCCGGTGATGCGAACGAAGCGGACGCGCGTGAGCCCGTGTGCCGCGATGTCGATGCCGGCGCCTCCGCCGGAACCGTCGTACATCTCGAGCAATTGCTCGTAGGTGAGGCCGACGCAGTCGTCGATGGCGATCGATGGATCGACCGGGCGGAGGAAGTCGCTCTCGACCGTGCCCGCGACCGTCGAGAACGGCAACGCGTCGAGGTAGCCGACCGTCGGAAAGAGCCCGTCGGCCGCGCGTCCCTTCGCCGTCACCCACTCGACGCCATCGGCGCTCAGCGAGATCGTTCCGCCTTCCGCGGCGAGCCCTGCGACGACACCGAGCCCGAAGGAGCTGTCGGTGAAGAACGCATTCCCGAAGACGATGAGGTCGACTCCGAACGGGTTGCGCGGATCATCGAGGACATCGTGGTCGAACGCGAGCGTGAGCTGGCCGCCGACGCCGATCGACACGACCTCGTTCGGCCGGTACGCCGGCTGGAACGGCGTGACCGCCTGGGGGAAGAGGCCTTCGCCCGTGAAACGCTCGGGCGAGCCGAGCGCGACCGATGGATTCGTGAATCCGGCCACGGCGCCCGAGCCGGGTGCGTATGAGATCACCGAGGTCGCAAACGGCGAGTCGGCGTACGACGCGCGCTGCGACGCGGCGGGGGCGCATGCGACGAGGCACGCGCAGCAGGCGCGACACCAAGGGGAATCAAGCAAAACAAAGCGCATCATGCGCAACGAACACTCCCTCCGGGAGTCCGCGCCCGGTGCGGTTGCGCTCCGACCGGGAGCGCTCGGCGGAGCCCGAATGGACACCGTCGTGCTTGGGTAGGTCTTCCGACTTCAGGTCCGCGTTGGCGGGCACGGGACGCGCCTTCCCAGCCTTGGGCGCAAAGCGCCGGTTGGCCAGTGGCTGCCGCAAAGCGGCTGCGTCCTGCGGGATGCAGGCATCCTCCTGTCACGGCGGCGCGACCGCGGCGGATTCTCACCGCCTTCCCTCGCCGTGACGATGTGTTCCGTCACGGCGCCGAAGTTGCCTTCGGACGCCCAAGCGCGGGCGAGTATACGGACTTTGGAAGTTGACGGGTTCCATAAGCGGGCGGTACATTCCGCGACCCGTGTCGGGCCGATTCGGACCCGTCCACCCTCAGGAGATCTCGATGTCGTTTTCCGCGTCCTCGTTCGCGTCCTTCCGCTCCTGCGCCCGCCTTCCGCTTTCGGCGGTGCTCGTGGCGACGGCGCTCCTCGCGTCCGCCCCAACCACCTTCGCCCAGGACGGCGCCGCCAGCGCGGCTCCCGCCTCGAAGGATCTGTCGGCGGTCAAGAAGAGCCTCGAGGACTTCGTTCACTATGTGCTGATCGGCAAGGCCGACCTCGCACAGGCCGCTGGCGAGGCCGCGCTGTCGGCGGATGTCACCGACGCTGATCTCGCGACCGCCGTGGACGAGGGTGGTGTGGACAAGGGTGGTGTGGACAAGGATGGCCTCGGCGAGCGCCTCAACAAGGCGATCTCCCGCAGCCGCGCCATGGGCGGCGTGTCGGACCTCGCGACCAAGATCGAGGACCGCGTCGAGGACGGCCGTCGCGCGCTCTCGCGCAATCCGCAGCGCATCGGCGAGGCGATCGGCATGCTCCGCGGCTCGCTCCGCGAGCGCATGATCGCCGAGGAGCGTCTCAACGCCGCCGGCGAGTACGCCGTGCCGCAGCTCCTCAAGGTCGTCGTCGAATCCAAGGACACCGCGCTCGAGCTCGAGGCCACCAAGCGCCTCGTCGCGCTCAAGCGCCACTCCGTGCTCCCGCTCTCGATGGCCCTTGCGAACCTCGACTCCGCGTCGCAGCGCAAGGTGATCGGCATGCTCGGCGAGATCGGCTACCCGCACGCGATCCCGTTCATCCTCGAGGTCGGCGCCGCGTCGAGCGCGCCTGACACCGTGAAGGCTGCGGCCGATGTGGCCTTCAAGCAGCTCAACGGCACCGCCAAGGATGTGTCGGCGCAGTTCACCGCGCTTGCCCGCAAGTTCTTTGATCGGGACATGACCCTCGTCCCGAATCCGACCGACGCGGTCAACAACCTCTGGGCCTTCGACGGCACCGCGGGCGGCTACGGCGGCCTGCAGGCGACCTCCGTCGCGACCCCGGTCTTCTGCGAGGAGATGGCGATGACGCTCGCGCGTCGCGCGCTCGCGGCCGACTCCTCGAACAACGCCGCGCTCGCGATCTATGTGGCCTCGGACCTCCGTCGCGAGAACACCCTCGGCTCGGACGCGCAGCCCGGCCGCTACAGCCCGCAGTTCTTCGCCACCGCCGCCGGCCCCTCGGTCTGCACCGAGGTCCTCGGCATGGCGATCGACTCGAAGGACACCGCGCTGGTCCGCGACGCGATCGCGGTGCTGCGCCAGACGGCTGGAAGCAATGTGCTCGTGGCCAACGCCGGCCGCACGCCGATGCTCGAGGCCCTCGGCTACTCCGATCGCCGCGTTCGCCTCGATGCGGCGCTCGCGATCGCCGGCAGCCTGCCCAAGCAGAGCTTCGCCGGCGACTTCAGCATCGTGCCGACGATCGTCTCGGCGATCTCTGATTCGGGCGTGAGCCGCGCGACCGTCCTCGGTGGCACCCTCGAGGACCGCCAGGCCCTGCAGAACCAGCTCGGCTCTGCCGGCTTCGCCGTGGTCGCCGGCGCCGACAACTTCGACGCGCTCGAAGTCGATGTCATCAAGTCCAACGGCGTCGACCTCGTGGTCGTCCGCGGAACCGTGGCCGACATCCAGGCCGCCGTCACCCGCATCCGCGCGAGCGGCGCCACCAGCGCGAGCCCGGTCGTGGCCATCGCGAACGCGCTGGAGGAGAGCGCTGTCCGCAGCGCCTTCGCCAACGATCGCTCCGTGGTCGTCTGGACCGAAGGCTCGACCGCGGAGAGCTTCCGCGGCGCGGCGACGCTCGCCATGTCGAACATGTCGGGCAGCGTCATGGACGAGGCCGAGGCCGTCGAGTACGCGGTCCGCAGCGCAGAGGCGCTTCGCGGCATCGCGTTCAGCGGTTCGAAGACCCTTCTGATCAGCGACGCCGAGGGTGCGCTCCTGCGTGCGCTCGGGACGAAGCAGGGCGGTCTCCGCCTGATGATCGCTGAAGTGCTTGCGCTCATCGCGACGCCTGCGGCGCAGAACGCGCTCGTCGACGCCGCCATCGGCGCGTCGGGCGAGGAGCAGGTCATGCTGTGCGACTACGCCGCGCTGGCGGCCCGCACGAGCGGCGGAAAGGCCGACGAGCGCCAGCTCGCCGCGCTCCGTCAGCTGATCGGCTCGTCGGAGGGCACGACCGCCGATGCGGCGGGTCGACTCTACGGCTCGCTCAACGCCGGCTCGGCGGAAGCGGTGAAGCTCATCACGCGATAATGGGCGGTCGCCGCTGCGGCGGCTCCCTTTGGTGCTTGAACGACAACGGCGGCTCCCTCTGGTGCTAAAAACGACAACGGCCTCCGCTTTGCGGGGGCCGTTTCATGTTTGGGCGGTCGCTGCGGCGGCTGCCTTTGGTGCTAGGAATGGCTGCGGCGGCAGCGCAAACCACGAAAGCCACCCA
>CAIXEV010000446.1 GCA_903918555.1 uncultured bacterium
CCGGCGATGCTGATCGCGGCGGCCGGGTTTGGCACGGCTCTGCTCGCAGGCCACGCGCGCGCGGACGAGACGCCGCTCACCTTCAGCGCCATGGTGCTGACCGCGTTGCCCGGGGACTTCTTCCCGACGATGTTCCGCGCGCGCGACTTCGACGGCGACGGGTTCGTCGACCTCGCGGTGTCCGGCCGCGACCCCGACGACAAGCTCTACACGCTCAAGGGCGGACCAGGCGCGACCTTCACGGTGCTGCAGGCGCTCGACACCGACGGGTTCACCGACTGGCTTGAGTTTGCGGATCTCGACCGCGACGGCATCGACGATATCGTCACGGCGTGGCGCGGCGATGCGCCGCGGGTCGTGTACTACCGCGGCATCGGCGACCAGCTGTTCGCGCCGGCCGAGGTGCTTGCCAGCGTCGAGCTTGGCGTCGGACGCGACGCGCAGGGGCTGACGGTCGGCGACTTCGACAGCGACGGCGACACCGACATCGCGGTCTGCCAGTACTCGGGACTCTGCGTCGACATCTTCACGAACAACGGCGTGGTCGCGGGTTCGCCCGTGTTTGCGCGCACGGGCCGCGTGCGGCTCGGCACCTTCCTCGGCGGGCTTTCGCTGCCGCGCGTCATCGCGGCGGCCGATGTCGACGGCGACAAGGATCCCGACCTCGTGGTCAACGAGCTCGGCGGCAGCCGCCTCGCGATGATCCGCAACGAAGGCGGACGCTTCGTGCGCGCAGCCGAGATGCGCGTGCCGCTCATCGGCAAGGAGCGCCCGGGAATCGCCAGCCTGCAGGTCGTCGACCTCGATGGCGACGGCGACCTTGACGCCGCGGTGCCGGGTCTCCTGATCGGCGGCCCGCAGAAGGTGGTCGCGTTCCTGAACGATGGTTCCGGCGGTTTCGCCGAGCGCGCTGTGGGAACGGGCGCCGATCTCGGCTACGCGTTCTCGATCGTGTGCGCGGATCTCGACGGCGATGGCGACCTTGACGCCGTGACCGGGCAGGCGCTGCCGGCCGGCCTGTCGGTGCTGCGGCGCGTGAATTCGGCTGCATTCGACTTCGAGGTCGACCTCGCGCCGCAGTTTGGCCAGCTTGTCCGGCATCTCGATGCGGTCGATGTCGACGGCGACTGCGACCTCGACATCATCGGAGTCGATGGCCCCGGCCGCCTCGTCTTCGTGCGGCGCAACACCACGCCGCAGCAGTCGGGCTGCGGCGCGCTTGCCGGTCGCAGCGCGCCCGCGCCCGCTGCGCTGGCTGCGAAGGTCGACGCGCGCCCGAGTGTGCCGCGCGCTCCAGTGGCGGCGCACGACTTCGACCAAGACGGCGTGCATTCGGCGGCCGATGTCGCGGCGTGGCTCAATTCGCTGACGCGCGCGCCTGCCGCAGCACCGGCGCCCGCAAAGGAGACGAAGCGTTGATGCGCGCGATCGCCTCGGGTTTCCTCGCGTGGACGGCGGTGGTGACCGCGGCTGTCGCGCAGTGCCCTGCGCCCGGCGATTGCCGTCAGGTGCACGCGACCCCCGGATGCGAGATGCCGGACTGCTGCGACATCGTCTGCAAGATCAATCCGCTCTGCTGCGACCTGGGGTGGGATCAAGGCTGCGTCGACATCGCGCTCGACGAGTGCGACGGCATCAACTGCCCCGCGCCGGGCGCGTGCGAGGTCGCGCACCCGACTCCCGGCTGCAACGACTACGCCTGCTGCGATCTCATCGTCACGATCGATCCGTGGTGCACCTACGCATCGTGGGACGACATCTGCGCGAGCGAGGCCGCGCGGTACTGCGGCAAGTCGCCGTGCGAGCTCGCGGCATCGAGCGCGCCCGACGAGAACGAGCCCTGCTACAAGCGTCTCAACGACGGCTGGGCGGCGGGGGTCGTGTCGCCGCGCATCGAGCTCGGATGCGGCCAGAGCATGCAGGGACGGGTCTTCTCGGGCGGCCCGCGCGACCTCGAGTGGTTCAAGCTCGACGGCGCCGCGCGCGCGCGCTACCGCTTCACGGTCAACGCGGAGTTCCCGATCGAGCTTCAGTGCCTGCTCGGCGGCGAAGAGGGGCCGAACGAGGTGCCGTGGCTTGCGTCGCTTGGGCTCTGCGATGGGGGGCGCGCCGTGAACTTCATCGCCAATGCGGGCGCCGTCACGCTGATCCTCGGCGTGGGCGACTCTGACCGCGCGTGGAGAAGCGCGCTCGAGTGCGACCAGATCAATCCGGACAACCCGCCCGATCCGGCCGACCCGCCGCCGGTGCAGGTGACGGGAACGCGCTGGGTGGTGCGGATCGACTGCCTTCCGCTTGGCGACATCAACGGCGACGGCATGGTCGGGGCGCCCGACCTCGGCGCGCTTCTCAACGCCTGGGGTCCGATCGACCGCGGCGTTCCGGTGGATCCGCTGGCTCCCGACGCCGATCTGAACGGCGACGGCGAGGTCGGGGCGCAGGATCTCGCCCTGCTTCTCGGCACTTGGTAGAGGTCTTTCGGTCGTGGGCGGACGGATTCGGCGGAGTGGCGCATCTTCGGAAGCGCCCCTCGGTTCGGGGCTTGCAAGGCATGAGCGATCGCACCACCCACTCTTCGGACGAAGAGCCCATCGGCCGGGTCTCGTCCGACCCGCGCAACGCCGTCGACTTTGTCGGCGGGGGTGGTGGCGGTGCGCGCGGGCTCGGCGTCGATGAGGAGGCCGTGCAGGACCTGCGCGAGGCGCGGCTCTTCGCGCGCGCGGCGGAGGGCGACCGCGACGCCATCTCGGAAGTCTGGCGGACGAACCGCTGCTGGATCGCGGCTGTGCTCGCCGCGCACGCGCCGCGCGGCACCGATGTCGAGGATCTCCTGCAGGAGGTCGCGGCGACGCTCATCGCGAAGTCGCATCACATCCGCGACGCCGCGAGCCTGCGCGGCTGGCTGCGCGTGGTGGCGGTCAACGCGGCGCGCATGGCCGCGCGCAGCCGGTCGGTCGAGTCGCGCGCGGTGCGCGGGTTCGCGTTCGGACGCGCGGGCTCGGTGACGCGCGACGCAGCCGAGCGCGAGGCGCGCGAGACGCTTGCGCTTCTCTCGCGGCTGCCCGCGCACTACGCCGAACCGCTGATGCTGCAGGCGACGCAAGGGCTGTCGCAGCGGCAGATCGCCGAACTGCTCGATGTGCCGGAGACGACGGTCGAGACGCGCCTTGCGCGCGGCCGACGGATGCTGCGGCAGATCCTCCAGGAACTCGAGATGGGTGAAGAGCGCATGGCGCGCCGCGCGGGGGGCCGCGGGGACAGCGCATGAGGATGTCGAAGGGATGAACGAGCCATGATGCACCGAGATGAACACATGTCCGATGGAATGCCCGATGGAGCGCCCGGCGGAAATCCCGACGGAATCCCCGACGACTTCGCGCGCCGCGATCACGCGGGTGATCTCGACATCCTGCTGTCGCGGGCTGTCTCGGGCGACCGCAAGGCGCTCGCCGCCGTGCGCGCGCGCGCGGCCGCCGAGCCCGCGGTTCTCGAGGAACTCGCGATGTGGCAGGCCGACGAACTGCGCATGGCGCGCGTGGCGCGCGAGCTCGAGTCGGCCGCGAGCCGCGTCGAGCTTCCGCCGCCTGTGGCTACAGGTGAACGCGCGTGGCGGCTCGGCCTCGGCTGGGCGGTCGCGGCCGTGATCGCGCTTGCGTGGATCAGCCAGTCGGTGTTCCCGCGCAGCGGCGAGCCGGTGCGCGCGAATGTCGCGGGGTTCGATGGATTCAAGGGCTTCGCCACGGCGGACGACGCGTTCGACGCCTATGTCGACAAGGCGCGCGCCGACGGCGTGATCTACGGCGATGTCGCGCCGCCGACGATCATCGGTTCGCGCGAGCTCGGCGGAGGCCAGGGTTTCGAGATCCTCGTCGTGCGCCAGATCGTCGAGCGCCGCCGCGTGCCTGAGATGTTCCGGCTCGTGCCCGTCGATGAATCGGGCGCGCTTGCGCCCGTCGTGATCCGCCCTCGGACGGAAGAGATTCGCTGACGCATCCGACGGATACACACTCGCTTCGCTCTGAAGACACACACACACACACGCAACGCTCTGCATTCAACCGATTTGGGCCCACCATGCTTCGCCAGAACCTTCTCTCCACCGTCGTCCTCTCCGGTCTTCTCGCTGCAACGCCCGCGCTTGCGACGCTGCAGGACGGCGGCGGGCGGACGCGCAGCACCACATCGCTTTCCTCGCGCAACGCCGATGGCACGGCGTATGAGGTGCGCATCGAGAACGGCGCCGTCGTCTCGCTCAAGATCGACGGCGAGGATGTCGCGACCGATCGCGCCCGCGTGACCGACACGGGCGTCGAGGTGCTCGGCGAGAATGGCGATGTCATCCATCGCTTCGCCGTCCGCATGAGCGGCATGGTTGCGCCGGCGGAGCCGCAGCCGAATGCGCGCGCGCAGCCGGCGATGCCCGGCGGCGTGCAGGTGCAGACCTTCGACCAGCAGGACGCGCCGCGCACCCCGAGGCCGCCCAAGGCTCCGAAGCCACCGAAGGCGCCGAAGCAGGCCGCTGTGGCCGCCGCGAAGTCGATGATCGGCGCTGGATTCGGCGAGGTCGACGAGGCGGTCGCGCATCACCTCAAGGTCGATCCGGCGAAGTCGACGATGATCACGAGCGTGCTCGGCGACATGCCAGCGCAGAAGGCCGGGCTTGAGAAGTTCGATGTGGTCGTCGGCGTCGATGGCAAGGAAGGCGCGACCTTGGATGAGCTGCGCCGCGCCATCGCGAGTGCGGAGCCTGGCACCAAGATGAAGCTGTCGGTGCGGCGCGGCGCGGAGACGAAGGAGATCGAGGTCGAGACCGTGGCGTTCGACCTGAAGAAGCTCGACGGCGCCGTTGGCTTTCCGCAGGGAGCGGATGAAGACTTCGCCGACATGAACATCGGCGGCGACTTCGGCGATGGCGAAGGCGAGGACACGACGATGTTCTTCATCGGGCCCGATGGGAAGCGCCGCGAGATTCGCGTGCCTTCGATGCGCGGGCTGCCGATGCCGAGGTTTGATCGCATCGATCCGCACCAGATCGAGGGCATGGAGCAGGCGATCCAGGAGATGGTCGAGCGCATGCTGCAGGACGCGGGCATCGATGAGAATGGGTTTGTCGAGGTTCGCCCTGAAGCGGGCGGCGAGGATGAGAAGCCCGCGCAGCAGGACGCGAAGCCCGCGCAGCAGGACACGAAGCCTGCGCCGAAGCGCGGCGGCGATGCGGCCGAGGAGCGTCTGCGCCGGATGGAAGAGCGCATGGAGGACCTGCGGCGCGAGCTCGAGCGCGAGCGCGCAGCGCGCGGCAAGAAGCCGGCCGACGCGTGACGCGCGTCAGGCGAACGGCAGGCTCGAGAGATCGACATTTCCACCACAGAGGACCACGCCCACATCGGCGTGGTCCTTCTGCTTGCGCATCCAGTCGCCGCACGCGACCGCGACGCCGACGGCGGCGCTTGGCTCGATGGTGAGCTTCATGCGCTCCCAGACGAGGCGCATGTGTGCGGCGATGTCGGCCTCGCTGACGAGCACGATCTCGTCGACGAGGTCGCGGACGATCGGGAAGGTGAGCGGGCCGAGCGTCCCGCGGAGGCCGTCGGCGATCGTGACGGGCGGCATCTGCGGCTGGATCGAGCCGGTGCGCTTCGATAGAGCGGCGTCGCCTGCGAGTTCGGGCTCGGCGCCGATGATGCGGATCGACGGCTTGAGCGCCTTCGCGGCGATCGCGATGCCCGAGATCATTCCGCCGCCACCGAGCGGGACCACGATCGCATCGAGCTGCGGACATTCGTCGAGAAGTTCGAGCGCGACCGTGCCTTGGCCCGCGATGACATCGGGATGGTTGTAGGGGGGGATCATCGTGCCGCCGGTCTCGGCGATGACGCGCGCGGCCGTGGCTTCGCGCGCGGCGATCGTCGGATCGCACTCGACGATGCTGGCGCCGTAGCCGCGCACGGCCGCCTTCTTGATCTCGGCGGAGATCGACGGCATGACGACATGCGCGGGGATGCCGCGCATCTTCGCGGCGAGGGCGAGCGCCTGCGCGTGGTTTCCCGACGAGTGGGTGACGACGCCGCCCGCTGCGGCGGCATCGTCGAGCATGCGGACCGCGTTGGTCGCGCCGCGGAACTTGAACGAGCCCGTGCGCTGGAAGAGCTCGCACTTGAACCAGAGACGGCGGCCGGACATGGCGTCGAGCGTCGCGCTCGTCAGCACGGGGGTGCGGCGGATGAATGGGTCGATTCGGCGCTGGGCGGCGCGGATCGAGTCGAGATCCGTGGCGTAGGCGGGTGTTGCCGTCGAGGTCATGCGGATAGCCTACCCGCGTGGCGACCGAGCGATCACCCGTGGTCTGCGTGTACCGCCGCGTCTCGACGCGGATGGATCCGTTGCGCGAGCTGCTCGAGCGGCATGACTTTCACGCGGTGTCGCCGCCCGATGCGCTTGGCGAGTGGGAGTATCGCCACGACGACGGCGTGCGCGTGCGCGGGGCGGCGGGGCTGGTGCTCGTCGAGGCCGCCGACGAACGGCTGGCCGATGACTTCGATGCGCGTCATCGCGTGGCGTTTCCGTCGGATCGCGAGATTCCGGACGGCGGCGATGCGCCGGAGCGGGTGGCGGTGATCGCGGGGAGTGATGAGTCGGGGAAGGGCGAGCGGGAGCGCGCGCTGGCGGTGGTTGCGGTCGCCGTGCCGCTGGCGGGCGAGCACGAGCTGCTCGCGCGCGGCGTGCGCGACTCGAAGATGTGCACGCAGGCGGAGATCGGGTCGATCGCGCGGTGGATCACGGCGCACTGCGCGCATGCGGTGGAGGTGGTGGCGCGCGAGGGCCGCGAGGCCGCGCTGAAGGCGCACGGCGGGAACGAGACGCGGCTCTTGGCGGCGATGCACGCGCGGGCGCTCGCGAGCTTGCACGGGACGCGGGCGTTCGGTGTGGCGCGGGTGGACCGATTCGCGCCGAACCGGCCGGTGGCGGCCGCGTTGGGTGGTTCGCACCCGGCGGTGATCGTGGACGAGTGCTCGCGCGGCGAACGGCATGTGGCGTGCGCGGCGGCGTCGATCGTGGCGCGCGCGGCGGTGCTGGGCGCGCGCGTCTGAAGTGCGTCCCGCGGCCCCCCCCCCACTGGTGCCAGGCACGTGCCAGTCAGTGCCATGCACTGAGCGGCACGTGCCGTGCACCCAGAAAGATCGCCATAAGTCCATAACATACATGGACTTACGGTGCATCGGAACTTGTGCCAGGCACGAGCCAGTCAGTGCGTGGCAC
>CAIXEV010000447.1 GCA_903918555.1 uncultured bacterium
CCGTACGGATCGCTGTTGAGGAGCGACGGATCCTTCGCGGCGTCTGCGTTCACTTCGATGATCTTGCCCGCGGCGACCGAGTAGATCTCGCTGGTCGTCTTGACGCTCTCGACCTCGCCGACGGTTCCTCCAGCGGAAACCGCGGTTCCGGCGGACTTCATCTCGACATAGGTGATGTCGGTGAGCGCGTCGGCCGCGTGCTGCGTGATGCCCATGGTGACGGTGCTGCCGTTCACTCGGAACCACTCGTGCGTGTCGGAAACGCGGCAATCGGAGGGGGTGGACATGCGTGATCCAGGTCGTCGTGTCGAGAAGGTGAGGCGAAGCCCCCGCGCTCCGCGATCGGTTCGCGGGGCAAGCGGGGCGGGCGATGATAACGAGGCCGCCCCTGCGAATCGGAAGCGAAACTCGGCGTCTGATAACAAGACCGTCATCCGGTTTCGAAAGAGAACCCGCCGAACGGCGATCCGCTCCAACTTGGGTGCTCACGGCGGGTTGCCTCAGGTGCAGTTTGCGGGTCGGGCGCCGTAGGGGGCGTGGTAGACTCCCGCGACCGCGGCGTGCCGCGGACGCATTTCTGTCAAGCGCCGTTGCAGCAGCGGCGCATTCCTCCCAGTCGGTTCGCCGGCGCCCACCCGAAGCTCCGCCACAGTGCAACCAGAGATTCTCCTCACCCTCTCCGCGGGTTCCGTCCGCCCGCTGCTTGCGGATCCGCAGGCCGTCACCGACGCGGAGGTCAAGTTTCCTCGGAATGTGTTCGAGCTGCCCGACTTCGTCGCGACCGACCTGCAGCTGCGCGGCCTCAATCTGCCGACCGATCTCCTCAAGGGCTTCGGCCTTCCCGAGGTCGACAAGCTGCGCGATGCCGCGGATCGCGCCCACTGCCCGGTGCTGCTGCTCGTCGAGGAGCCGGCGATCGACTTCACGGAACGAGGCGCGAACTGGGTGAAGTCGGTCGAGCGTCTTCGGCGCATCGGTCTCGCCGCGAACCGCCTCGGATGCCCTGCGATCGCGGTGCGCGCGATGGCGGCCGACACCGACGCGGCGCTCGAGGCCACGGCTGCGGGCGTGAAGATGGCGCTCAAGGAGCTCGACAAGTTCGATCTCAATCTCCTGCTCGCGCCGCACGAGGGGCTCACCTTCTCCGCGGCGCGGCTGACCGACCTCATCAAGAAGATCGGCGGATTCCGGATCGGCAGCTATCCGAGCTTCGCCCACGCCTTCGCGACCGGCGACCTCGAGAACACGCTGCGCAAGCTCGCGCCGTACGCGCCCGCGATCGCGGCGAGCGTGCGCGGCTTCAACGAGAAGACCGGCGAGCACGACGGCTACAGCCTCGAGGCGTGCGTCGACTGCGTGCGCAGCGTCGGATACGGGAACACGCTCGCGCTCGACTTCGTTGGTCGCGGCGCCGAAGAGGCGGTCGCGAAGAAGGGCTCGAAGAAGGCCGCGAAGGTCGACATCATCGGCGAGCTGCTCAAGGCGCGCGCCCATCTCGAGGCGGCGACCGCCGAGCCCGAGCTTGCGCTCGATGAAGAGGAGGAGTGAGTGCTCGCCGTGCCTGCAGCGTTCTCCTTCATCGTCACCATCGATGGCCCGGCGGGGACGGGCAAGTCGACCGTCGCCAACTCGCTCGCCAAGCGGCTTGGACTTGAATTCCTCGACACGGGCGCGATGTACCGCGCCGCCGCGCTCGAGGCGCTCGACCTCGGCATCGATCCCGCCGACGGCGCGCGCGTCACGGCGCTGATGCGCGGCCTCGACCTCGCGTTCGACTGGAAGCGCGATCCGCCGGAGCTGTTCGTGAACGGCCGCCCCGTGGGCGACCGCATCCGCACCCCCGAGGTGACGCGCGCCGTGTCGCTCGTCGCCTCGAATCCATCGGTGCGCAACGAGATGGTGCGCGCCCAGCGGTTGATCGCGGCGCGCCATCCGCGCCTCGTGACCGAGGGTCGCGACCAGGGATCCGTGGTGTTCCCCGACGCCGATGTCCGCATCTACCTCGATGCGCGTCCGGAGATCCGTGCGCGCCGCCGCGTCGAGCAGCTCGCCACCAAGGGCATCGTCACGACCGAGGCCGAGGTGCTCGCGCAGATTCTCGAGCGCGACCGCATCGACTCGACCCGCGCCGATGGCCCGCTGATCTGCCCCAACGGCGCGGCGATCGTCGACACAAGCGACACCGATGTGCCCGAGGTGATCGACCGTCTCGCGGAGATCGTGCGGATCCGCGCGGGCGAGGCGCTCGCCGCCGGCGATGCCGGACGCCGCGGAAACAGCGCCAGCGGCGGGGCCCACGGGTCGTGACGGCTGCGCGCGCTCCCGTTCTTCCGAACCCGTTCGATCACCGCCGTCGCGTGCCGGGACGCGGCTTCGTCTCGGCCGCGTGGTGGGACTTCTGCGCGTTCTGCTGCTGGAGCGCGCTCAAGATCTGCTACGGGCTCCGCCGCACCCACCGTGAGCGCGTGCCGCGCACGGGGCCGGTCCTCGTCATCTCGAACCACCAGTCGTTCCTCGATCCGATGATCAACGGCGTGACGGTGTGGGACCGCCAGTTCACCGCGCTCGCGCGCGACACGCTCTTTGTCGGGCCGTTCGGCTGGCTGATCCGCTCGGTGCACGCGCAGCCGATCAAGCGATCGGGCGGCGACCTCGAGGCGATGCGCGTCGCGATCAAGGAGCTCGAGGCCGGCCGCCTGGTCATCCTGTATCCCGAGGGCACGCGCTCGCAGGACGGCGAGATGCTCCCGTTCAAGCGCGGCGTGATGCTGCTCATCAAGAGGGTGAAGCCGGCGGTGCTCCCGATGGGAGTGGACGGCGCGTTCGAGGCGTGGCCGCGCGGTCGGAAGGTGCCGAAGCTGCGCGGCAAGGTCGTGTGCAGCTGTGGCGAGCCGCTCGACGGCGCCGCCCTCGCCGCGATGCCGGAGGAAGAGGCGCTCGCAACGATGCATGCGGCGGTCGCCGCTGCGTTTGCCGATGCGCGCACCGAACTCACGGCGTGGCGCGGCGGGGGTGCCCGGTGAACGCAGGCACGCCCGCCATGCCGCTGCGCGAGGCGGCGTGCGCGGTCGCGGCGGAGTTGGTTCGCGCAGGGCACGAGACCTATTTCGCGGGCGGATGCGTGCGCGACCGCCTGCTCGGCCGGCCCGTGAAGGACTACGACATCGCGACGAGCGCGCGGCCGGACGAGGTGAAGGCCGTCTATCCGAAGGCGCGCGGCGTCGGCGAGGCGTTCGGC
>CAIXEV010000448.1 GCA_903918555.1 uncultured bacterium
CTGATCGCGGAGCCATCGCCCGCGTACGCGGCGCCCGACGCCGAACGCAGCGTGTTGAAGGCGAGCTCGACATAGCGCGGCCCCGACGATCCGCTGGCGACGACGGACGCGTACGCCGTGCCGCCGCTGAGGATCGCGATCCCGAGCGAGGTGTCGGTCGCCGAAGTGCTGGCGATGTGGAAGAAGAAGGATCCGCCCTTGCCCGAAAGATCGAACGAACCTGCGTAGGTGACGCGCGCGTTGGTGGGCGTGGAGCCTCCGCCCGCGAGGACCGCTCCGGCCGGCACCGAGAGCCCGAGGCGGAGCGCGCCGCCGGTCTGCTGCATCGAGCCGAAGACGGTGTCCGCTGCGTAGCCGGTCGACGAAGCGTCGATGTTCGCGCGGAAGGACTTCGTTCCCGTGGAAACGCCGAAGCCGGTCCAGATGGCGCCCGCGATGTCGCCTGCGCCGCCGCTGTAGCCGAGGTCGCGCGTCACCGTGTGGCTGACGGAGCCGTCGAAGCGGTCGAGCACCGTTGGCGCGAAGTCGGCGTGCGCTGCATGCGACGAGGCCAGCAGCACGAGTGTGGTCACGAGACTTCGCGTCATCGGGGATTCCTCATCGGGCGTTCCTCATGGGGGACGCGTCTTGGGGGATTCGTCTTCTCTCTTCGAACGGCGTGGTGCGCGCCGGCGGGGTCGCCAGCCGGGTTTGTCTTGAAGAGTGGCATTGCTCCGCCGCCGCGGCAACTCCATCGGACGAAGTCCCGAGATTCATGGGGTTTGCGGCCTGCGCACGCGTCGCAAACCGCAGCGCCGGTCGTCATGGGTGCTTCCGACCGAGGGATGCGCGGGAGCCGCGCGCAGTCTTGCTGCGCCTCGGGCGGCGGCTCCGACCGCTTCACCGCGGGCGACAAGAGGCAGGCGAAACTCGTGCGTGTCGACTTCCGCCTCGGAGAGATTGAGAAACATCCTGCCGCTGACGCGAGCGTGGATGCGGTGATCTCGCGATGTCGTGATCTCGCGATGCGTGCTCAGCCTGTCGCCCGACAAGCCGCGCGTCGATCTCAGCTCCACGCGCTGAGGAGGATCGCGAGATCCTGCGCGCCGACCGAGCCGTCGCCGTTGAGATCGCCTGTGCCCGTGCCGCCCCACGCGCCGAGCAGTGCGGCGAGATCCTGTGCGTTCACGCTGCCATCGCAATTCAAGTCCGCGGCCACGCAGGGCGGCGCGTAGTAGGCCCGGAAGTCGTTGCCGACGCCTGCGACGAGCAGGGTGCCGTTGGCGGCGAGCACGGGGCCACCCTGGTTGAGGTTCGGAACATCGATCGACCAGCGCAGCGTGAGGTTCGGGTTGAACGAGAAGATCTTCCCTGGAAATCCGCCGTTTCCGTAGAAGATCTTGCCTTGGCCATCGACCGCGATGTGCGGCATCGTGAGCGCGATCGGCGCCGCCGCCACGACTTCGGTGCTGACGAAGCGCAGCGCCGAGGTGACCTGGTCGCGGATCTCGAGCCTTCCCTCGGGATTCATGAGGATCACGCCGCCGTCGTTGGTGATGGCGTGCTCGCCCTGGAAGGTCGTGCATGGCTGCGACCAGAGCAGCTGGAACGCGGTGCCTGTGTCGCGGAAGGCATAGAGGCGGTCCTGGGTCGGACCGGCGCCCGTGTAGACCGGATAGAAGACGATGCCGTTCGAGCCCGCGAACGGCTTCGTCTGGGTGATGAATGCGGGCACGCTCGGGCTTGAATGGAGCCGTGCGCCCGTCGTCGCGTCGATGCGGGTGATTCGCTGTGCGCCCTGGAAGGCCTCGTCGATGTAGATCGCGTTGCCGACGAGCGTCGGGCCGCACGAGTTGGTGACGCTGCAG
>CAIXEV010000449.1 GCA_903918555.1 uncultured bacterium
CTCTCGGACGAGCGCAAGACGGAGTGGATGGCTGCGCTCGACGCGCTCGCCGCCACCAAGGACGCGAATCCTGCGTACCTCGTCGTCAACGGACTCGAGAAGGAGCACCCCATGCCGATCCCGCTCGCCAAGTGGATCTGCGAGAAGGCCGGCAAGGATCTCCCCGACGCGTTCATGTCTGAAGACGACCGCAAGGCGCGCGACGCCAAGGCAGGTACGGACGCGGGCGCGGCAGCGACCGAAGCCGCCACCGCGCCCGCAGGCACATCGACGAAGGGCTGAACCTCAGGCGCGCCGGGGCTTCCGATGCAGGATGCATCGGTTGACGCGGCGCGGCACCGCCCCAGAATCTACCGCGTCAGAATCCAACAGACGACCGCTGGCCCTGCTTGATGACGCTCGCCTCGCCCTCCCACACGGCGCGACCCGTGGTGGTGTTGGTGAGGCTCATCTGCAGCACATACGCAACCTGACGCGTGCTGCCCGAACGCGCGCGATCCTCGATCAGCTTCGCGGTCAGCGTGGCGTCGGGCACATTGTTCGGGTTGACCTGGTTGTCCTTGCCCGACTGGAAGTCCTTCAGCGCCTGCGCGTCCTGCGCGATCTTGTCCTCGGCGCGACCGCCCGGACCCGCGGTCATGATCACCTCGCAACGGCCCGTGTTGAGCAGCGAGATGCGGATCTTCTTCATGATGCCGTCGGTGTCGAACTGCTGCGTCGTCGTGTTGATGACGGGATTCAGCAGCACGCCCGCGGGCTGGTTGGGAAGCCGAGCGAGCACGCCCGAGTTGACCATCGACTGCACGACCTGGTCGGCGAGCAGGTTCCAGTCCTGGATGTTCATGCGGTCGGCGTTGACGACGAGGTCGTTGCCCTTCGGGTCGACATACTGCGCCTTCTGGCAGCCGACGAGAGCGAGCGGGAGGGTGGCGACGATGGCGATGAGGCGGGTGTTCATGGCGGGATTACTTTCGCGTGGAGCGCGTCGAGTCCGGAGTTTCGAGAGAGCGGTTCAGTACTGCTTGTCGAGGAAGGTGAGCCGCCACTGGACGGCCTGCGGCGAGGGCGCCACCGAAGTGAGCGTGATCGTCTCCTTCGGCTTGATGGTGACGCTCGTGAGCGATGCGGTCGCGCTCTGGACGGGCATCCCGGCCGAGTCCGACCAGTCGAATCGGTAGCTGAACCGCTGCGTGGTGAGCTGGTCGCTGTACACATCGACCGCCACGCGCTTCATGTCGCCGTTCACGACGCCCTCGCGCACCGAGACGATGTTCGCCTTGTAGTTGAGCCAGCCGTTCGTGACGATCTGCTTGAACGGCACCGTTCCGTCGGCGTTCGCCGGTCCGCTCGCGGTGGTGGTGTTGGCTGTGTTGCAACCTGCGAGCGCGCACGCAAGCGCGGCGGCGCCAATGAGGGCAAAGCGGGCGGAGACACGCGAGGGGCTGGTTGGGGTGATCGACATTGGGGTGATCGACATTGGGGTGATCGATATCGGGGTGATCGACATCGGGGTGATCAAAATACTGGGTTC
>CAIXEV010000450.1 GCA_903918555.1 uncultured bacterium
GTCGTCGACATACTGCGGGTCGGTCGTCGGGAGGAACGCCGTGAACGGATCGACCGTCGGGTCGTACTCCACGATGAAGTCGTTCGCGTAGGTGACCTCGAGCACGCAGGCGGTCACCGTGTAGCGCGTGTCGCCGAGTCCCGACGGAATCTGCGCCGCGGTGTTGAAGCCCACGATGAACTGTCCGTCGCGGTTGTCGAAGAGCGTGCCGCCGGGCTCGTTGCCGAAGGTCGACGCGGTGATGCGCGTGCCTGGCGTCGGATTGAACGCGTAGTTCCAGCGGTCGAGCGCCGGCGCCGGGTACTGCGCGGAGTACTGGTCTGCGCTCGCGGCCGCCGTGAGCAGCGCAAGCGGGGCGAGGAACGCGGCGGACACGGTGCGATTGCGGAAAGCGGGCATTTGCGGCGAGTTCGTCTGGGATTGCGACCACGACTCGGGACACACCCTCGTCGTCGGGGAAACAGCGTAGACTGCTACGCCCTGCGCGGCACGAGGATTGCGATGCTGCTGCGTTTTTTGCGAGATCACCCGAAGCCGAGCGTGGTTTTCGGGCGTATGCACGACGAAAGAGCCGCGTCTGTGAACCCCGACTCCGCCGCGCTTCCCTCCATGTCCCACGCCGCTGCGCCACGCGTGCGGCGCTGCCCGTTGCGGCGGATCGCCGAATTCGCGGGCTTCACGCTGGTCGAGCTGCTCGTCGTCGTCGCGATCCTCGCCATCGTGCTCGCGGCGCTCCTGCCCGTGCTCTCGAACCTGCGCGAGGCGAGCAACCGCGCGCGCGAAATGGCCGCGGCGCGCTCGCTCATGGCCGCGTGGCAGCAGTACGCGCACGACTCCGCCGGAGCCGTGCTTCCCGGCTACCGCGCGGGGCTTTCGGCGTACGACGCGCAGCGACGCACCATCGCCGCGCAGACGATCGGCATCACCGCCAACCGCTGGGTGTGGCGACTCGCGCCCTACCTCGGGCACGACTTCAACGCGCTCTACATCGGCGAGCACGAGCGCATGCTGCGCGAGCTCGAGCTGAGCGACTACTCGAACTACCTCTACCAGACGAGCGTGTTCCCGAGCTTCGGCCTCAACAGCGTGTGGGTCGGCGGCGACGAGAACTTCGGCGGCTACAACACCGCGTTCCTCAACCTCTACGGCAAGTTCTATGTCACGCGGCTCGGCGAGATCGACCGCCCTGCGGAGCTCATCGTCTTCGGAAGCGCGCGCGGGCAGGACAGCATGCCGGGCGGCGAGATGTCCGCGCTGACCGAGGGCTACTTCCGCATCCGGTCGCCGTGGTTCAACACGCGCACCTGGGCGGCCGAGTACAGCGCGGACGACGCGGCTTCGTGCGGAAACCTCAGCGCGCGCAACGGCGGCGCGGTGGTCACGGGCTTTGCCGACGGCCACACCGAGGCGCGCACGCCCGAGACGCTCGACGACATGCGGCTCTGGTCGAACGGCGCCACCTCGAAGGACTGGACGCTCACGCCGAGCGGCGGCTGACCGCGGCACGCACGAGGTGCGAGCAGGGGACCGCGAGCGCGAGCAGCGTGGCGATCATGCCGGCCGAGTTCAGCGCGGTGCGTGTGCCGAGGATCTCGTCTGCGTGCGCGGCGACGAGGTAGCCCGCGGCCGCGAGCAGGCTGCCGATCGCGACGCTGAGCAGGATCTGCCCGCGCACGCTGCGCGCGTGCGGCGCCGCGATGAGCGCGGGGCACACGAGGAGCGCGAGGACGAGCACGCTGCCGACCGCCGCGAAGCTCGCGACGATGACCGCGCTCACGACCGCAAGCAGCATGCGCTCGACGAATCGCGGCGCGGCGCCCGCGAGCCGCGCGTGCGCGGGGTCGAACGCGAGCGATGCGAGCTCCTTGCCGAACACGATGCTGAAGCCCGCGGCCAGCGCTGCGGCGCCTGCGAGTGTCCACACTTCGGCCGGCACGCCCGCGTGCCACGGCGCGTCGGCGGGCGCTGCGTAGAAGAGCGTCTCGAGCGAGCCGAACAGCACGCACTCCGGGTCGAGGTCGACCTGCCGCGCGCCCTGCGACTCGAGGAGCAGCACGCCAAGCGCGAAGAACGCGGTGAACACGAGGCCAAGCGCGGCGCCCGCCTCGAGGCGCGCGACGCGGCGCAGGAGCGTCGAGAGCACGACCGCCGCCGCGCCCGCGATCGCGGCGCCGATGAACATCGCCGCCACCGAGCGCGTGCCCGTCACGAGAAAGCCCGCGACGAGGCCAGGCAGCACCGCGTGCGCGATCGCGTCGCCCGTCATCGACTCCTTGCGCAGCACCAGCCAGTTGCCGAGCGTGCCGCACGCGAGCGTCGCAAGCAGCGCGGCTGCGAGGGCGGGGAGGTCGACGGCGAGCGCGGCGTTCATGCGGGCGAACCCCGCGCGAGGCGACCGAACGGCACGGTGATGAGAAACGCGGCCGTCGCTGCGAGCGTCATGGCCGCGCCGGTCGGCACGCCTGCGACGGCGCGCGACGCGATCACGCCGGCCGCTGCGGTCACGGCCCCGAGGATGGCTGCGATCGCGGTCACGCTTCCGATGCGGCCGCCGAGGTTGCGCGCGGCGGCGGCGGGGGTGATCACCATCGCCACCACGAGCACGATGCCCGCCATCTGCATGCCGGCGACCACGGTCGCGACGAGGAGAACCGTGAGCAGGAGGTCGAGCCCGCGCACCGGAAGCCCGGCGCTGCGCGCGAAGTCTTCATCGAAGGCGACGACGGTGAGCCCGCGGAGAAACACGATGAGGAGCGCGAGGGTGACGGTTGCGAGCGCGAGGAGCGCGACGACTTCGGCGCGGCCCATCGCGGCTGCGCTGCCGAAGAGAAGCGTGCGGAGTCCGCCTTGCGAGCCCGCCGGGTGCCCCTGCACGATCGAGAAGAGCACGGCGCCGAGGCCGAAGAATCCGGCGAGCACGACCGCCGTCGCGCCATCGGGGCCGATGCGCCGCAGCCGCGAGAGCGCGGGCACGCACCACGCCGCGAGCAGCGCCGTCGTCGCGCCGCCGAGCAGCAGGAGCCACGGCGTGCGGCCGCCGAGGCCGAGCGCTTCGCCCGCGAGAAACGCGAGCGCGACGCCGGGCAGCGCCGCGTGGCCGGCGACATCGGCGACGAGCGCGCGCCGACGCGCGAGGACGAAGGTTCCGACCGCGCCCGCGAGTGCGCCGAACAGCATGCAGCCGACGAGGACGCCGAGCGTGTTGGCGCCGATCGCGCCGGCGGTCATGCGCGGGGCCCCGAGTGGTGTTCCGCGCGATCTTCCGCGCGGCCTTCCGCGTGGAATCCGTACGCCTGCGCAAGCGTGGCGTCGGTCATCACCTGCGCCACGGCGCCCTGCGCCACGATCGTGTGGCTGAGCAGGATCGCGTCGTCGAAGTGCGTGCGCACGCTGCGGAGATCGTGGTGCACGGCGAGGATCGTGCGGCCGCGGTCGCGCAGCCCGCGCAGCACCTCGGCGAGACTCGTCTCGGTGAAGGCGTCGATGTTCGCGAACGGTTCGTCGAGGATGAAGAGCTCGGCGTCCTGCGCGAGCGCGCGCGCCACGAGCACGCGCTGCTGCTGGCCGCCCGAGAGCGCGCCGATCTGCGCGCGCGCGGAGTCGGCGAGCCCGACGGTCGCGAGCGCCACGCGCGCCTTCTCGCGGGTCTCGCGCCCGGCGCGGCGAAAGAGCCCGAGCGACGGATAGAGGCCCATCTCCACGATGTCGAGCGCGCAGGCGGGGAAGTTCCAGTCGATCTGCGAGCGCTGCGGGATGTAGGCCACGCGGTCGCGCGCGGTCGCGAGGTCGGTGCCGAGGAAGGCAATGCGTTCGGCGGTGACGAAGGGCACGAGGCCGAGCATCGCCTTGATGAGCGTGCTCTTGCCCGCGCCGTTCGGGCCGATGAGCGCGGTCATCGAGCCGCGCGCAAGCGTGAAGGAGATGTCGCGCACGACGGGCTCGTCGCGCAGATATCCCGCGGAGAGGCCGCGTGTCTCGAGGGCGGGCGTCGCGCCGCCGCTCAACCACGGCCTCCGAGCGCGTTCGCGATCGACTTCGCGTTGTGGCGCAGCATCCCGGTCCAGGTGCCCTCGGGCGAACCCGCGCGGCCGAGCGAATCGGAGTAGAGCGCCTCGCCGATCTTCAGCTCGTGTCCCCTCGCGGCGCAGCCGTCGACGACGGCGCGCACGGTGCGGTCGGAGACGGTCGTCTCGATGAAGATCGCCGGCACGCGCTCGTCGGCGATCTTGGCGACGAGGTCCTCGATGTCGCCGAGCGAGGGCTCGCTCTCGGTCGAGATGCCTTGGATGCCGCGCACCGCGAGGCCGTAGCGGCGGCCGAAGTAGCCGAACGCGTCGTGCGCGGTCACCAGCGTGCGTTGCGCGAAGGGAATCGTGTTGATGGCGAGCGCGCAGTCGCGGTCGAGCGCGGCCGCGTCGGTCTCGAAGGTGGCGAGGTTCTTGTCGAAGGTGTCCTTGCCGTCCGGATCGATCTTCGCGAGCGTGTCGCGCACGGCGGGGGCGGTCTTCGCCCAGAGGACCGGGTCCATCCACACATGCGGATCGAAGTGCGACGGGTTCGCCTGGTCGGTGAGGAGGTCGGACTTCGCGAGCGCCTCGGCGACGCGCACGACGGGGCGGCCGCTGAGCTCGACGCGCGCGAACGACTCGCCCGCGCGGCCCTCGAGCATGAGGCCGTTCATGAAGACGGCGTCGGCCTCGAGGACCTTGAGGACCTCGTTGCGCGTCGGCGTCCAGAGGTGCGGGTCGGTGCCCGCTGCGATGAGCACGACGAGGTCGACGCGATCGCCGCCGATGGCGCGCACGATGTCGCCGACCATCGGCGTGGTGGCGACGACGAGCGGCCTGGCACGCGCAGGCCGCGGATCGCCCGCGGCGGTGGTCGATGAGGCGCCGCCGTCGCACGCGGCGAGGGCGAGCGCGAGCCCGAACAGGCTAGGGCCGCCGAGGAGTGGCGCGGGGAGTCGGTATCGCATGGTCTGTAGCATAGGCTACATTGAGGATTCGTGCCGATACGCGCAATCGCGGTCCGCGGGATGGCGCCTGGGTCGCCGCGGGCGCCCCCGAAGGCGGAGCGCAGCGAAGCCTGAGCGGACGGCGTCGGCGTCGCCATTCGTACCGTGTGGCATCACTTTGAGTGATGGCGGCCAAGACGAGCGCGCCGCGCGAGCGATGCGCTTCCAGCCTGCAGTCGTGGGCGCTGCTCGCGTTCGATTCCGCCATCACTCAAAGTGATGCCACACGGCACATGTGTCGCCCTTCGCGCCAAC
>CAIXEV010000451.1 GCA_903918555.1 uncultured bacterium
TCCGCAGCGATACAGCGAGTTGAAGCCGACGCGGCCAGCCGGGATGCCGCGCGAATCGACGTCCGGGGATCCGTCAGACAGAACCTAGCGCCAATGCTCCGCGACCCAGGGCGTCTTGTGCACATGGCGCGTGATCTTCTTGGTGACGCCCTCGACCGCGTCGGGCGGATTCGGGTGGCCGTGGAAGACCACGATGCGCGCGTCCTGCGGGATCTTCGGCGGAATCCACCAGTTCATCGGGAACTTCGCCATGCAGCCGTACTTGAAGCTCACGCACCATTCGCGCGGCCAGTACGAGAGCTTGCCCGCGCGATGGAGCTCGCAGGAGATGTACTCCTGCTCGTTGCGCACTTCGCGGCGGATCTCGGCGTGCTCCTTCATGAACTTCGCGAGGAGCTCTGGGTGCGCGCCCGCGTCGAAACGGTAGACCGACGAGTTGCCCGTCGGCCGCCACGGACGCGCCCAGTCCTTGATGATGAGGAACTCGCCCGGATGCGAGAAGAGGCAGTCGATGTTGCCGACGATGACGATGTCGATGTCGAGGAAGAGCGTCGGGCCCTGAAGGTCGAACAGCGGATCGCGGAAGGTCGAGATCTTGCGCCAGCCGCGCTCGGGGCCGCCCGGATCGTCGAAGTCGGGCAGCGGGCGCGCGTCGATGCCGGCGTCGAGGCCGGTCGCGTCGTCGGTCATGCACACGAAGCGGTACGGGATCGTGATGTTGCGCTTCACCATCGAGGCGAGGCGGTTCACATATTCGGGGCCGTACTTGGTGCCCCACTTCATGCAGATGATGTTTGCCATCGCGGTTGCTCGCAGTTTCAATCGACCAGCGCGCACTGTAGCCGCCGCGCCGTCAGCCGTGCGCGGCGATCGCCTCGGCGACGCGGCGCGGATCGTGCTCGGCGGCGAGCGCGTCGGACGCCTCGGCTGCGCGCGCGGCGAACGAGTCCCACCGCGCGAGCACCGCGTCCACCGCGTCGGCAAGCGCGGCCTCGGAGCGATCGGCGAGCACGATTCCCGCGCCGAAACGCGCGACGACATCGCCTGCCCAGGTGCCCGAGGTCGCGATGCACGGCGCACCGTGGAGGAGCGCGTCGAGCACGATGCCGCTGACGCCGTCGGCGAACTTCGCGCGCTCGTAGGGCGCGAGCACGAGCGACCCGACGAAGCGCGCGGCGTACTCGTCGCGGTCGGGCGCCTTCGGATCGGCGACGAGCCCGCGGTAGTTGGCCGCCAGCAGCCGCGCCACGACGGCGTCCTCGCGCGAACCGTGGCGGTCGACATGCTTCGGCGAGACCTGCACGAGAAGCGGCGTGTCGCGGCCTTCGCGCGCAAAGCGCTCCGCAAGGCCCGCGACGAGGTCGAGGCCCTTGTTGATGCGCGCGGCGCCCGCCATCAGGAGGTGACGGAACGGCGCGCGCATCGGCGTGTTCGCGCTGCGCGTGGCGGGATACGCGACCTGCGCGACCCGCGCGCAACCGGCCGTTTCGAGCATCTCGCGCACGCCGCGCGTCGGGGCGAGGAAGAGCGCGTGCCGCCGGGTGCGCGCGCCGAGCGCAAGCGCGAGCCGCGCCGGCGGCTTCGACAGCGGCCAATGCACGAAGAGCGAGAGCCGCGAGAGCCCGTCGCGCCCTGCGAAGGAGATCCAGTCCGCCGCAAGCGCGTGCGAGGCGTTCGCGGTGAGGACAAGCGTGCTCGTTCGGGCGCGAAGCGAGGCGCCGATCGCGGCGAGCTCGGCGCGCGTTCCGGCGGCGGGCGGCGCCGCCAGCACGGGCACGGGACCTCCGAGCGTGGGCAGGAAATCCCGCGCGCGCGGGTCGGCCACCACGCGGATCTCGGAGAACACGCCGTCGGCGCGCGCCGCGACCGCCCGCACGAACTCAGCGTAGTGCCCGCTCGGACCGCGCAGCATCGGCTCGACGATCGTGAGTGGCTCTGGTCGGCTCGCTGCGTGCACGCGCGGGGAGGATACAGTGCGCGACCTGTGACCATCCGCCGCACGCCCCAGGATTTCCGTGTCGAGGAGCGGCAGACGGCCGAGTTCCATGCGTCGATCGCGGCGGAGCACCTGCCGTCGCATCCGTTCGCCGCCTACACGCTCGAGAAGATCTCGCTCGCGACGCCCGACGCGCTCGGCTTCATCGCCAAGGCGCTGAAGGTGCCGCGCGAGACGGTCGCCGCCGCCGGCCTCAAGGACCGCCACGCGGTGACCACGCAGGTCGTCACCGTCGACACCGCCGCCCTGCGCGGGCGCGCGCCCGAATGGCTCGAGACCGAGGCGTGGCGGCTCACGCGCCTCGGCTTCGTGCCGCGCGCGGCCGACTCGACCATCATCGCGCGCAACGCATTCACGATCATCGTCCGCGCACTTGACAAATGGCACGCCGACGAGCTCGTGCGCCGCGCGTCGCTGATGCGCGACCGCGCAGGCGACATCCTCTTCGTCAACTATTTCGGCGACCAGCGCTTCGGCAGCGCCCGCCACGGCAAGGGCTTCGTCGGCAAGGCGCTCGTCGAAGGCGAGTTCGAGCAGGCGCTGCGCCTCGCGATCGGCACGCCCGCGCGCAAGGACTCGGGCGCCGTGCGCTCGCTGACGCGCGCGCTCGCGACGCACTGGGGCGACTGGAAGACGGCGCTCACGAAGTTTCCCAAGATGCCCGAGCGCGCGGCGATCGAGACGCTCGCGCGCGGCGGCAACTTCATGGACGCGTTCGCGGCGCTGCCGAAGTTCACCCAGGAGATCTGCATCGAGGCGTACCAATCGCACATCTGGAACGCGATCGCGCGCGAGCTTGCCCACGGGATCAGCGAGGCGACCGCGCAGCGCGCCTTCGAGGCCGACGACCTCTTCGGCACGATGGTCTTTCCGCGCGCCGCGGCGATCACGCCGGCGTTCCTCGCGTTCCCGATCCCGATGCCGTCGCCGCGCGCGCAGTACCACGAGTGCCTCTCGGAGATCGTCGCGGGCGCCCTCGAGGAGGAAGGCGTCACGCTCGAGACGCTGCGGATCCCGGGGTTCGCGCGCCCCTACTTCGGCGGCGGCGACCGCGCGTTCATCGCGACCGCGCGCTCGGTGTCTATCGGCGAGCCCGTGCGCGACGAATTCGCGGGCGGCGGACCGGCGAACCTCGCGTGCACGATCTCGTTCGAGCTTCCGCGCGGAAGCTACGCCACCGTGCTCCTGCGCGCGCTCGGGCAGTGACGCGGCGCACGCAGTACGCTGCGCCGCCTTTGGAGAACACATGACCGCCAAGATCCTGCTTCTCGGTTCGGGCGAACTCGGCAAGGAGTTCGCGATCAGCGCCAAGCGCCTCGGTTGCCGCGTCATCGCCGCAGACCGCTACGACGATGCGCCCGCGATGCAGGTTTCCGACGGCCGCGAGGTGATCGACATGCTGTCGGGCGCCGCGCTCGCGAAGTGCGTGCGGCGGCACAAGCCCGACTTCATCGTGCCCGAGATCGAGGCGATCCGCACGAGCGGGCTCCTCAAGCTCGAGAAAGCCGGCCACTCGGTGGTGCCGAGCGCGTTCGCCGCGCACATGACGATGAACCGCGACGCGATCCGCGAGCTCGCCGCGAAGGAACTCGGCCTGCGCACCGCGCGCTACGCCTACGCCGCGAGCGCGCAGGAACTCGCCGACGCGGTCACCGCGAAGGGCGGCGTCGGGCTCCCCTGCGTCGTCAAGCCGACGATGAGTTCGTCGGGCAAGGGCCAGTCGGTCGTGCGCACGAAGAAGGAGATCGCGAAGGCGTGGGAGTACGCCGTCACCAACATGCGCGGCGACCGCGCGGTGGTGATCGTCGAGGAATTCATCGACTTCGACTACGAGATCACGCAGCTCACCGTGAAGGAACGCGCGGCGCGCGGCGGCGGCGTCGTGTTCGTCGAGCCGATCGGCCACCGCCAGGAACGCGGCGACTACCAGGAGTCGTGGATGCCCTGCCCAATGAAGCCCGCGGCGAAGCGCGCTGCGCGGGAAATGTCGGAGAAGGTCGTCGAGCGGCTCGCCGGCAAGAACGGCGCGGGCATCTTCGGCGTCGAGTTCTTCGTGAAGGGCAGCGAGGTGATCTTCAGCGAGCTTTCGCCGCGGCCGCACGACACGGGCATGGTCACGCTCCGCTCGCAGGACCTCTCGGAGTTCGACCTCCACATCCGCGCGATCCTCGGGCTTCCGATTCCGGAGATCCGCTACGCGGGTCCGACCGCGTCGGCCGTGATCCTCGCGACGCGCGACTCGGAACGCGCGCCCGCCTACACGGGCGTCGAGCTCGCCTGTGCGATTCCGTCGGTCGAGGTGCGCATCTTCGGCAAGCCGTCGACGCGGAAGCACCGCCGCATGGGCGTCGTGCTCGCGCACGGCAAGACGGCGAACGATGCGCGCAGGACGGCCATGCTCGGCGCGTCGCTTGTCGGGGTGACGTGACGGCGCGCGCCGCGGCTCAGGCCTTCTTCTTGCGCGAGTGAGGCGCGCGGTAGGTCTCGCGCGAGGCGTCGGGCCGCGTGCCCTTCGGCACGGGCTTGAGGCCGTCTTCCTGCACGGCCTTGCGGAAGATCTCGAGGGAAGTCTCGTCGAGCAGCTGCCGCACGGCGCCCTGCATCGCGCGCAGCCGGTCGTGCAGCGCGCAGGGCTCGCCAACGCCGCAGACGCCGCCGCCGAACGGGCAGTTCGAACTGACATCGTCGCGCTCGAAGAGCTCGTGCGCCTCGCGCAGCGAGATCTCCTTGGGCTCGCGCGCGAGCGCATAGCCGCCGCCCGGCCCGGGCGACCCAGACACGAGCCCCGCCTGCGAGAGCGCGGAGAGGATCTTCGCCACCATCGCACGCGGCAGGCCGCGCTGATCTGCGATCTCGACCGCGGAAAGGCGCGTACGCCCGCCATCCCAGACCTCTGCGAGTCGGCTGAGGGCTGCGATGGCTGTCTCGGTCTGCTTTCCGTACATGGGCGAAGGTCTCCTGATGCCACTCCGAAGAGGGGCGATATCAGGATAAGCATATCTTGATTTGGCCGTTCAGAAAAACCGCCGCTTGACGCCCGAGAATGGGAGGTTTCGGAGGTGGCGCTTCAGGCCAGTGGGCCGTGCTCGCTTCACGCCAGCGGGCGTGCTCGCTTCAGGCCAGCGGGCCGTGCTCGCTTCAGGCCAGCGGGCCGGTACCGCTTCAGGCCAGCGGGCGTGCTCGCTTCAGGCCAGCGGGCCGTCAGGCAGCTCGCCGTCAAACTCGCAGAACGCGCAGCCGACGAAGTGCGTCGCCGGCAGGACCTTCGACTCGGCGTGACGGCGCGTGCGCGCTCCGTCGAGGATCGCCTCGACCTGCGAGAGCAGCGACTTGACCCGCGACGCCTCCGACCCCGTCAGGTTCTCGCGCCGCACCGTGAGATGCGCCGAGGACTGGCCGTGCGAGGCGATCGCGCGGTGCATGCCGCCGTCGAAGAGCTCGCGCACGAGCGCCTCGCGACGCTGGAGGCTCTGCTCGCCCTTCGTGAAGAATCCATCGGGAAAATTGGCCGCGTGCGCGCGATACGCAAGCGCCTCGGGCCCGCGGGACGACTGGCGCTGCGAATCGGAATCCTTGCGCTCGCCGCCGACGATCAACCCGCTTTGGAGCAGGATGTTGATGTGATAGTAGAGCCTCGGCGCACTGGTCTTGAGCGCGACGGAGAGCGCGCGGGCGTCGACCCCCGGCGCGGCGCGAATCGCCTCGAGCACCTGAAGCCGCAGCGGCGAACGCACCGCGTGCCACGCGGCATCGTCGGCCACCGAGGATGGCACAGCAGCGTTCGACGGGCGCACAGTCTGTGCCCGCGACGACCGAATCGATTTCCGGGCAGACCGGCCTTCGGCCGCGCCAAGCTTCTTCTTCGACATGAATGACCCCCGCAGATGTCGGTCAGACGACTGCCCGATTGACGAAGTCTACTTGTTCACGGCACAAATGCGCAAGCGACAAATCTTGAAATCCGCCGCGGGACTCCCGCGCAGGCCGCGGCCAAAGCCCGCCGGGAACCGCCGCATTCACCAATCGACACGAAATTTGTCTGCTAGTCTCCCGCTTCCATGCAGGCCTTCTACAGCCAGAGCGCGCTCTACTCCGCCTTCTTCGAGCCCTCGGAGGAGATCCGGGGATCCATCGATCGTCTCGTGCGACGCCACCTGCGCCGCGCTCCGAGGCGGGTCCTCGACCCCGCGTGCGGACCGGGGCTCTGGCTCGAGCACTTCCAGAGGGCGGGGGCCGAGGTCGCGGGATGCGACCTCGAGGAGCGCGCCATCGCCCTCGCTGCAAAGCGGCTTCCGAAGCGCGGCTCGAAGGTCCTGGTCGGCGACATGCGCCGTCCACCCGATGAACTCGGCACGGACTTCGACTGCGCCATCAACCTCGACAACTCGGTCGGGCACCTCGCCGACTACATGGATGTCGCCGAGCACCTCGCCTCGATTCGCAGGCGGCTCTCGCCGCGCGGCGTCTACCTGCTCGGACTCGCGCTCCGCGAGGACGGCGACACGATCGACGCAGGGGTCGTCTTCGAACGAGGACCGGTCGATGTCGCGGGCGGCGGCTTCGCCGCGCTCCGCACCGAGTCGCTCGGCCTCCAGCCGACGACACGCTGCGAGCGGATCCGCCAGATCGCGATCACCGCGAATGTGCCCGACACCCCCGCCGTGATCGCCGAACAGTACGACCTCCTCACCTTCACCTTCGCGATGCTGCGCGATGTCCTCGCCGCGGCGGGCGGTTTCGAGGTGCTCGGCTGCCACGACGCGACCGATGAATCGCTGCCCGAGAAGGCCTTCCGCAAGAGCGCCGGCGATGTCGTGCTCGTCCTCCGTGCGGGCGCCGTCCGCGCGCGCGCGGCACGCGGGTCGGCCAAGAAGCGCCCCGCCTCGCGCCGCCGATGACCCTTCCGTGAACGAGCTCCCACCCCAGCTGATCCTGCGGCCGCGCGGCGCGCCCTTCGCCGACGGGCTGGTGCTCGCCGAGTACGACGCGCGGCACCGCCATCACATCGGCGCCGACATGGTCCATCTCCCGACCGAGGAGCGCGAGCTTGCGGGCTCGTTCCGCTCGGAGCAGCGCAAGATCGGGTTCCTCTCCGGCCGCATCGCGCTGCGGGCCGCCTTCGCGGCGCACGACCCGCTGCTCGCGGCCGGCGCCGTGCTTCGCGATGAACGCGGCCGCCCGCACGCCGCGTGGAGCGGCGCGCCCCGGATCACCATCGCGCACACGCGTGTTCGCGCCGTCGCCGCCGTCGCGCCGGCCGCGGCCTGCGCGGCGATCGGCGTCGATGTCGAGGAGATCGATGCGCACCGCGCGCACGCGCTCGTGCGCATGTCGCTCTCGCCCGAGGAAATCGCGCGCGTGCACGCGGCCGACGACACGATGGTCGCGGGCCCGATCGCGCTCTGGTGTGCGCGCGAGGCGTGCGTGAAGGCGCATGCGCTCGAGGTCGGCTGGTTCGGGACGGCGCTCGTCGCGACGCAGTTCGCGCGTTGCGACAACCTTGTCGCCAACGCCGAGCGCTCGTGGATGGTCGAGATCGCGCTCGATGCGCGCGCGCCCATGACCGCGCACGCATGGGAATCGCGCGGCGCCGTGTACGCGTTCGCGACGCGCGAGAAGGTCAGTGCCTGAACCGCGGCGGATCCTTCAGCCATCCCGCCTCGACCACGCCGAACAACCCGACCAGGATCGCCTCGGCCGCGTCATGCCCGAGCTGCGCCGCGACGCCCTTCGCCTCGCTCCACTCGATGATCTGCGCAGCGAGCTTGACCGCGTGCGCCTTCGCCTGCGCGCCGTCGCGGCGCTCGCGCTCGTAGAGGAACATCCTGCGCCAGTCGTGCGCATGGACGATGCGCAGATGGATGCCGCGGTGCGCCGCCGCACGCTGCCAGCTCTCGGCGAGGTCGCCGCCGCCCTCGATGATCACGCTGTGAACATGCGGGATTTCGTCAAGGATCGCGCCGGCGGCCGCGCGCAATGCGTCCCTCGACTGGAAGCGCCGCGACCTGACGGCCGAGAGCCGCCCGTCGCGGTCGAACACGGCGAAGGCGGTCGCAAGGCCGAGATCGACGCCGACGAAGCACGACTTCTCGCCGAGCATGCGTTGCGACGGCGAGCGCAGCGTCTCGGATGAGCGCGAGATTCCCGCGGATTTCCTGCGTTCGTCGGCCTCGAGCCGCGCGGCGGCCTCGACGCGCTCGCCCTTGGGCGGCGTGCGCTTTCCCCACTTCGGCTGCTCCTCTCGGTCGCGTCGGGCCATGTCGACGAGCGTAGCCGATTGGAGCGCACGCACCGTTTCCCCTACATTCCGCGCCATGGCACTGCCCCACCTGACCGACGAGCAAACCCGCACCTGGACGCGCGAGCAGAAGGACCGCTGGTGGCTTGAGAATGTCTTCCGCGGCAACATGCCGCAGCTCACGATCCGCGCGGCGATCACGGGCTTCTTCCTCGGCGGCGTGCTCTCGGCGACGAACCTCTACATCGGCGCCAAGACGGGCTGGTCGCTCGGCGTCGGCGTGACGAGCGTGATCCTCTCGTTCGTGATCTTCCGCGCGCTCTCCTCCGTGCGATTCTCGAAGGACATGACGATCCTCGAGAACAACGCGGTGCAGTCGATCGCGACCGCCGCCGGCTACATGACCGGCCCGCTCATCTCCGCGATCATGGCCTACATGTTCGTGACGAACGGCACGATGGAGTGGTACAAGATGCTCGTCTGGAATGTCGTCGCGAGCATCCTCGGCGTGCTCGTCGCGTTCCCGATGAAGCGCCGCTTCATCAACGACGAGCAGCAGCCGTTCCCCGAAGGCCGCGCGTGCGCGGTCGTGCTCGACTCGCTCTACCCCGACGCCCCCGAGGGCGGCACGAAGAACATGGTCAACGACATGCCGATCGAGCGGACGACCGTCTCGGCGGAAGGCGTGTCGGCGGGCATGTTCAAGGCGAAGGCGCTCGCCTGCGCCGCGGGCATCGGCGCGGTGCTGCAGCTCGCCGTCGCGAGCGGATACATGGCGGTGCTGCAGATCCTCGTCCTCGGCACGGCGAAGGCGAAGGAGACCCTCGTCAAGATCCCCGACCACCTCGACGAGTGGATCTACAGCCGCGCCGCGGCCAATCCCGGCGCGTGGGTGCCGAACATCAGCGGCGTCAACTTCAAGCAGCTCGGCGTCTCGCTCGCCTTCGATCTCTCGATGATCGGCGCGGGCGGCCTCATGGGCATGCGCATCGCGTCGAGCGTCATGATCGGCATGATCGCGAACTACCTCGTGATCGCCCCGGTCATGATCCACGCGGGCGAGATCCTGCCGAAGAACATGGCGAAGATCGCGCAGGCCGACGGCACCTACCCGATGGCCGACGCGGTGTTCGGCCGCGCGCACCTCACGAACGCCTGGTGCCTCTGGTGGGGCGTGTCGATGATGGTCACCGCCTCGATGGTCGGCCTCTTCGCGAAGCCCAAGCTCCTCATCAGCGCCTTCACCGGCCTCTTCATGAAGAAGGCGAAGACCGACGACTGCCTGCGCGAGATCGAGCTGCCGATCAAGTGGAGCCTGATCGGCATCCCGATCGTGTCGGCGGTCATCATCTACATCAACCACGAGTGGTTCGGCGTCGACTGGTGGATCGGCGCGCTCTCGATCCCGATGATCATCGTGCTGACGCTCATCGCCGCGAACGCCACCGCGCTCACCGGCACGACGCCGACCGGGTCGCTCTCGAAGATCACGCAGTTCACCTTCGGCGCGATCCAGCCCGCGAACCCCGCCACGAACCTCATGACCGCGGGCGTGACCACCGAGGTCGCGGGCAACGCGTCGAACCTGCTGATGGACATCAAGCCCGGCTACATGCTCGGCGCGAAGCCGCGCCAGCAGGCGATCGGCCACTGCATCGGCATCGTGGCGGGTGCGCTCGCGTCGACGCCGCTCTTCTACATCCTCTTCCTCGCGAACAAGGCCGAGGACACCTCGATCAAGGACCACATCACCGCGAACTGGGCCGTGCCCGGCGCCGTGCAGTGGGCCGCGATCTCCGATGTGATCGGGGGCATGGGCCAGTCGAAGGGCGCGGTCGTGCAGACGGGCGCCGACGGCATCGCGAAGCTCTGGGGCGTGCTGCCGGTGTCGGCCGCGTGGGCGATGCTCGCGGGCGCGGTCATCGCGCTCGTGTTCGAGGTGCTTCGCACCGCGACGCGCGGCAAGTTCCCGCTGAGCGCGGTCGCGATCGGCCTCGGCGTCGTGCTGCCTCCCGAGGGCACGCTCATGATGTTCATCGGCGCGTGCATCTTTGCCTTCTTTGAGGGCCGCTACCACGAGAAGATCGGCAGCTTCGGATGGAAGCTCTGGGTCGACTCGAAGGAAGCGGTGTGCGCGGGCCTGATCGCGGGCTGGGCGATCCTCGGCGTCGGCGACGGCGTCATCGCCGCCTTCGGCGAGCAGATGGGCATCTTCGAGACCGAGGAGAAGGCTGCTGCAGCTGCGGCCAAAAAGCAGACCACGATGCTGACGCCCGCGGAGACCGAGGCGCAGCGCGTGCTCGACGAGCAGGCCGCGCGAAGATCGTGATTCCTGAAGCGCCCGACTTGACTTCCCGCAATCCGAGCCTACTCTCCCCGCTTCGATGACCCGACTGCAGACCATCAAGTGCCACGCGATGCACATGCACATGCTCAAGCATGTGTGTGCTTTCGCGCCGGCACTTGGAGTTTGCTGAACGGTCCTTCCGCAGTTCACCCCAAGACGCCGGCCCCAGCGCCGGCGTCTTGTGCTTTTCGACTTTCGAAAAGGGACGCGCGGCGCAGGCGACCGGAGCCTCCTTCCAACAGAGGAACCGCCATGAGTGCCCGCACGCTGATTCAGGAAGCCACCGCCAACCTCCCCGCCAACCTCCCCGCCGAGCCCGCCTCCATCCCGATCGATGCGATCGACGAGCTCGTCACACGCCTCGCCGCGCGCATCTCGTCGTCGCGCGAGGAAATCGCGCCATTTCCGAGCGTTCCGACGGCCATCGACGCGCTGACCGAACGCTTCTTCCGCAACCAGCGCGTCGTGATCGCCCGGCCGACGCGCGAGGACCTCGCGTCTCGCGCCTGGAGTGCCTCGCGCACGGTGAAGGAGGTCGCATGGCTCGGCGCGAGCACGGACTTCCGCCGCGACCCGCAGGCGCTCGCGCGATTCGATGCGCTGGTCGCGGCCGCACGCAACGCCGACACCCTCGTGCTCTCAAGCCCATTCATCGCGAACGGACGCGCCGCAGGCGCGCTTACGCCGCGGGACCTGCTCCTTCTCCGCTCGCGGGCGCCGAGACCGGTGATCGTGCTCGATCTACTCGACGAGGAGCTCGCGCGCGCACCGCTCACGCAGCCGGCCCTCCTGCTGCCGGGCACTGTGTTTCTCCGCGGATTCGGCCAGTTCTGGCGCGAGGCAGGCGCGCGGACCGTTGCGGAGACCGCGTTCGTCGCGGGGCCCGCGGACCTCGTCGCGCCCCTGCGAGGACCGCTCGTCGACGAACGCCTCGCGGCCGAGGCCGTGTGGGACCTCGATCGGATCGGAATCGACCGGGCGGTCCAGGAACGCGCCTCGGCGGCGCGGGGCGGGTTTCGAATCGATGCCGCTTTGCCCTGAAGCGGGTACCGCGGGCGGAAAGCCGCGATCTGTGGGGAGTAGTTGCCTTGCACCTCGCGCGTTCGACGCCATGATCGTGAACAGAACCGAAGGAGACCGCTCGCCATGATCAGACTCACCACGCTCGCCATAGTCTTGACCGCGTCGCTCGCCCCCCTCTGCCATGCAGACACCACGGTCGTGAACTTCAACAAGGGCGACGACCAAGGTTGGTTCGGGCCGAACGGTTTCGACGGGTTCGGCGGCGGAACCTGGACCGTCCCGAGCGGTGGAACCCCGACTTGGAACATGCAGACCGTGTTCCAGGATTTCGGCATCCCGTACACCAACTTCACCAACGAGGCGTTTCTCGGCGACTTCACGGCCTCGCAGAGCGTGACGCTGAAGATCGACCTGCGCGTCGAGAACCTCAAGTTCTTCGGCACCTCGGTCAGCCGGCCCTGGCTCGTCGAGTTGCGGAACACCTCGCTCGCGACCGGAGGCTCTCCGTGGGTGAGCGTCTGGTACAAGTTCGCGCAGATCTCGACCGCGACGCACGGACAGTGGACGACATTCAGCTTGACCTTCGATCCGCGCTCGACGCAGCTCCCAGCGGGCTGGGGCGGAACGGGCGCCGAAGATCCGGTCACCTACGCGCCCGTGCTTCCAGCGGGCGTCACCTTCCGCGATGTGCTCGAGGGCATCGACATCATCGCGTTCACGACGCTCGAGCCGGGTCTCTTCTTTGGCTTCACCGACCACAGCTTCCGCATCGACAACATCACGATCACCCGCGTGCCTGCGTCGGCACTCGGCGATCTGAACGGCGACGGAAGCGTCGGCGCACCCGATCTCTCGATCCTGCTGTCGGCGTGGGGGCCATGCGCGCCCGGAGCGCCATGTCCCGCCGACCTCAACGGCGACGGCGCGGTTGGCCCGCAGGACCTCGCTGCGCTTCTTGCCGCGTGGAGTTGAGGCCGCGCAAGGCGCTATACTGCGATCTTCGCGCGGGCGTAGCTCAGATGGTAGAGCGTCAGCTTCCCAAGCTGAATGTCGGGAGTTCGATCCTCCTCGCCCGCTTTGTTTGCCGCCGATGTCGCAGGATGACACCGGCGGCTTTTCATTGACAGGCCCTCCGATTCCGCGAGGTTTGGCGATGCGGACGGGAACGAACGGATCGGGGCTGACGGCCGGACGATGACAGGGAATGACCTGGGTGGACGCTCGCGTGCGCAAGCGCGTGTGCAAGCGCAGGTGCAAGCGGTGCGCAATGTCTGGCGGGGATGAGGCTGCCGATCGGCGGGCGGCGGGTCGTGATCACTCTGCGCGGCCACCGCGTCCGCGAGCGCGAAGGCGAAGATCGAGGGCGCGGCAGCAAAGATGGAAACCCGAAGCCCAGAGTATGGAGATCGGGAGAGCACCGTCAGCGTGCGTGGAGGAGAAGATGTAGATCGCGGCAGCCGTGATCGTTGACTTCACCTCTGGGCACGCGATCCCGGCTGAGATGTCGGCGGTCTGCTGAATCTCGATCGCTGCCCGTCCGCACTTCGGTGGGTTCTGTGCTCCGGCCGCTCTCCACGAAGCCGACGAGGCGGTGTTATAGGCAGACGATCGCTGGCCGACCGGCGACCTGGCTGGCTTGATGCAGGCACGCCGCCTTTACCGGCCTTGATTCCCCAATCCTCACATTGCGCGACCTTTGTGCGGATCCCAGAGAAATTGGTTTGACAAAGGGGGGCGGATTCGTTCTCACCGGTGGCGGCTTCCCCTGCGTGGCTGTTGCCGTGCGCGAGCCGCTGGCAACGATCGCCGCCTACAACGGCAGAGGAGAGAAACATGAAGACTTGTATCGCTCTAGGCGCGTTGGCCCTCGCGGCCCTCGCAGGTTCGGCGTCGGTCGCATCGGCCGCTGATTTGGACGGCACCTTCGGCTTTGCCCCCCTGGGCACACCCGCCACGGTGACCACGGCGACCACGCTGTCGCAGGCAACGTCGTTCACCTTCGGTGCGACCAACTTCGTCAACAATCCCGGGCCGCCGACGTACAACGGCGCCACCAATATCTTCTACTCCACCGCGCCCTCGCTTCGGTTCCTGACGGTGACCTCCTCGCCCATCATTCTCCCGGGCGGGGCGTTCGGCTTGCCGCTCAACAACTCGTATCCCGCGCTCTTCACGATCGCCTTCGACGGCGCAAACATCGTCTTCTCGTCGACTTCGCAGACGTTCTCCTCCAGCGGGCCCAACAGCCTGAACATCCGATTCGAAGGCACGGCCGTCGATCTGAACGGTGTCTTCACGGGCACCGCGAACGCTTCCATGACCATGAACTTCACGCCACTGAGCGAGAGCGAGTGGAACTACTCCACGAGTTTCGCGGCCGCCATCCCCGCCCCCGGCGCGGCCGCGGTCCTTGGCCTTGACCTGCCCCCCGAAAACTGATCCATCCGCTATGAGAGTCCCGACCGGCCCCGGCTGGGCCCTGAAGACTCTCGATGAAACGGACACGACACACACCTGAACAGGTCATCAACAAGCTTCGCGAAGCCGACGCCATGCTCTCGTCGGGCCGCTCGATGGCGCAGGTGCTCCAGCACCTCGGCGTGAGCGAGCAGACGTTTCACCGCTGGCGCAACCAGTACGGCGGCATGAAGTCGGAGGAGGCGAAGAGGCTGAAGGAGCTCGAGGTCGAGAACGCGCGGCTCAAGCGGCTCGTCGCCGAGAAGGAGCTCGACATCTCGATCCTGAAGGAGGCGAACGAGTACCTGGGAAAACCGCAAGCCCCTCGCGGCGGAGGACGGTCGTGAGCCACGTGCATGATCCATCTGCGGGCGGGTCGGGTGCTCGGAGCGTCGGGCCTGCGCGGTGCTCGGCCAGCACCGGTCGACGCAGCGGTACGGCTACCGCATGGTGTGCGGTCGCCTGCGGCTCGACGGCTGCCGCGTGAACCACAAGCGCGTGCACCGGCTGTGCGGCCGCGATGGCCTGCGCGTGCCGCGGAAGAACCGCAGGAATCGGCGCCTCGGCGTTTCCGCAAACGGGATCGAGCGGAGGAAGGCGATGCATCAGAACGACGTGTGGTGCTGGGACTTCGTCGAGGACAGCGACTTCCTCGGGCGTCCGCTGCGCTTCCTGACGCTCGTCGACGAGTACACGCGCGATCACCTGCTGCTCGAGGTTGAGCGGTCGATGACGGGCGAGCGGATCCGCGACCTGATCGCCAAGGTGTTCAGGGTGCGCGGCGCGCCGAGGCAGAACGGCTACGGCGAGAGCTTCAACGGAAGGCATCGCGACGAGCTGCTGAACCCGAGGATAGTCAGGGATCTTCGCCGACCTCCGCGAGGCGAAGGCGCTCGCGGCGCACTGGCGGCACGAGTACAACGACGAGAGGCCGCACAGCTCGCTCGGGCACGATGCCCCGGCCCGCTCCGCGGCGCGGCGGCAAGCGAGGAAACTGTGCATACGATGGAACCAACCCGACTCTCATGGTGCTGGACCAGAGATCGAGGGCAGGTCAACCCGGCGGAGGCCGGTGCGGGATCGGCGCTCGTGCGAGAACTTGTTCCGTGGACTACTTGCTGGACAAGGGACGACGATAACGGCGGTTCCAACGCTTGAAACTTCAGCGTGCAAAGGACGCTGATCGAGAAGGCAGCTGTCCGACTCGCACAATGCCTGACTCGTGGGTGCTGATGTCGCCGCCGAAGGCTCGCACGATCTCGATGTTGGTCCGAGCGTGCTCGGTCAGCGGGCCTGTGGCATATTGACCACCTCCGAGCACTGCGAGTGGGACCATCAACTGATCGGCGAGGTAAGGACCGACGGGCTTCTCGCTCGCGATGTAGTCCCGAGCCTTGTCGGCGATCGCGCGGGCCACCGCCTCGGCCGAACGGCCAACCTCGCCCACTTCTGAGAAGACCTCCGTGATGTGTTCATAGCAAATCTCCACCGCCGCGGCGTTGCCGGGGCCAATGGGGTTCGGAACTTCGACGATCCGCGCCTGTTCCTCCGTGAGCGCCAGGCGATCGCGCAGGACTTCGATCTCTCGGAGCGCGATTGACGGAGAGAGACGCGAAACCATGGCAATGGCGTGGGCAGAGAGCCGAGCGCCTCGCTCAAGCAGTTGCAGTGGCCGTGCATCACCCGTTGGTTGCATCTCCAAGACAACCCGCCCGCCGCCCGCCGGGTAGAACCCATACCGCTCCAGTCGCACGCTCAGGTTCGCTCCCGCGCGGTTGAGAAGCGGAACCAGTGCACGCGCGAAGAACTCAAACGACGGCGCCGCCTTGTTGTGTGTTCCGCCCTCGACCGACACCGTGGAAGGTCCTTCGGCCCGCAGCAGCGCGGGCAGAACCGCCTGCAGGACGAGCGTTGTGCCGCCCGCAGTGCCGATCGGAAAGTGGTATGTGCCAGCCCGCACAGGGCCGGGCGAGACGGTGATCTCCCGCGAACCGACACTTGCGCCGGCGACCTGCGCATCGCTGATCGCCGCCGCGGCTTGCACGCAGGTGAGGTGCTGGCGCATGAGGCCGGGCTTTTCGCGTCCGGCGCGGATGTTCCAGAGTCGAAACGCCTTGCCGGTGACGATTGAGAGCGCAAGGCATGAGCGGAGAATCTGACCGCCGCCCTCGCCCTGGGAGCCGTCGATCTCGATGATGTCTGAGTGAATGGCCATGTGATTTCGCTCATGAGGCAAGACGCACGCGCTGCTTCATTCCGCAGAGTGCCGTGAGAGCACGACTCGACCGTCACGGCTTCTCTTGGAACCCTCTGCATCAGTCGTCCGCCTTATCTCCATCCTTGATGACAAACCGCGCCCGAAGCCGCGCCACCTCGCTCGCCAACCCCGCCTTCTTCACACTTGTCAGCACTTCCTCGAAGTCCTTGTACGCGCGGGGCGCCTCGTCCATCGGGTAGTTGCGGCAGTTCGTCAGAATGTCCGCGCTATCGAAACTCTTGTCGATCTGCTGCTGATCAAACGACTTGTTCGCGGCGGTGCGGCTCATGCGCCGGCCGGCGCCGTGATTCACGCTGTAGCAGGACAGCACAGCGCCCTCTTCCGCCACCATCACCGCCGACCCGTCTTGCGGGTTTCCGGGAAGCAGGATCGGATGGCCAGTCTCGGCGAACGGAGTCCCCTTGAGCGCATGGTGCCCACCAGGAAATGCCCGTGTCGCGCCCTTGCGGTGCACCCAGGCGGGCTGATTCCGCACGATCTCCCGGCGGGCGATGTTGTGGCTGATGAAGTACACCAGATTCCCCATCACACCCGGGATCACTTCCTGAAACGCTTCGAGCACGAGGGCGTTGATGAGCATGTGGTTGACGGTCGCAAAGTTGGCTCCAAGCGCCATGTCGTCGAGATAGGCGTTTGCCTCGGGTGAACCGAGCGGCGCATGCACCATGTGCCGGTCGTTCCCCGGCAACGGGATGCCCCAGTCGGCGAACTTCTTCTGCATTGACTTGAACTGCCCCTCGGCCAGCAACGCGCCCCACCCGCGCGAGCCACAGTGCGAGAGGAATGCCACATGCCCATCGCGCAGGCCAAACACCTCTGCGGCGGTCCGTGCCCGCTCTTTCTGCTCGACCTGCACGATCTCGCACTCACCGAAGTGGTTGCCGCCGCCATAGGAACCGAGCTGACCGATCTTGCCGCGGAAGATCTCCGCGGACTTCCCGCCGGAAGTGAGCAGATCGAGGCGTGAGCGCAAGGCATCCGCCGAACCATCGTGGCCGGTGTGGTATGCGTCCTCGCACCGGCTCGCCCACGCCGTGGGGATGCCCAGCTCGGCGAGCACGCCCTCTGAGGCGCCCTCGGTCACAAGCCGCTTGCCCAGCGTGTAGTCCACAGACCGACCCTTCCGCGCATGGCGATGCCCGCGGCCTGCGCCGGTGGGCGTTCGCTCCAGGATCGCATCGATCAGCGCACGCCGCGTCTTCTTGTCCGCGACAAACTCCTCCGGCAGGTCCAGCTGCAGCAGGCTCATCGAGCACTTGATGTCTACCCCGACGGGGCCGGGATAGATGTGCGTCGGCGAAACCAGCACGCACCCGATCGGCGCGCCATATCCCGCATGGGCATCGGGGTTGAGCACCACCTCCGTTACACCGGGCGCAAGCCGCGAGTTGATCGCCTGCTTGATGCACAGCTCGTCGAGCTCGCCGCGGATGGTCGGCGTGCCGATCACGGTGATCGGGGAAACCTTGCCGCCGGCCACGGGCATGATCGCCGTCGCTTCGCCCGTTGGGATGAAGCGGGTGTTCGGTGCGATCGTGGACGGCTGCTGGGAGCCTGCTGTCGCGTTGTTCGGTTCCGTTGACATCTGTGTTCTCGCAGTTTGTTCTGAAACGCTGAAGCTGTGCACGACTTGGCGTCGGCGCATCGATCCCGGGCGACAAGAAGAGAGGAGACGAGACGTTTCGCATGCTCTACCAGCTGAGCTACGCGGGACATCGTTGCCAACGCCCCGCGGCGGGAGTCGAACCCGCGACATTGTGATGATGTAGTCCCATCAGCATTCGCCCGGGATCGGCACGCCGCCGATCCCCTGAAATCGACCCTGGGAGGATTCGAACCTCCGACCTCCGCGTTCGTAGCGCGGCGCTCTGATTCCGCTGAGCTGCGGGGTCTTGACCGCACTCCGATGACACGATGCCCGTCGATCCACGACGACGAAAGTGAAGAGACCATTTTCCTGCTCTATCCAACTGAGCTACGGTCCCGATGGCGGGCGAAGCGGAACCGGCGGGACTCGAACCCGCGACCTGGACGCGCTTAACGTGTAGTCCCATCGGCATTCGTCGTGGACCGTCGGGCATCGACGGCCGTGACCTCCAACTGTTGCGAGGAGTGTGAAGCTCCGCGCCAGCCAACTCTCCGGCCATCAGCGGCGACAAGTGTTTGGCGGGAGAAGCGTCTCTCGACGCCGGGCCTTGGTTGCCCAAGGCGCGGGATTCGAACCCGCTTCCGTGCCGTTGCCGGCACGACACCGAACCAATGTACTCCCAACCGTGCATTCGCCGCATCCAGCCGCCGTCTGTTCCGGCAAGTCGAGGGGCGGAGTCCTGGCCGACAAGGTGTGATCGAGACGCAGTTGGCGCCTGTAGTCGCGATCGCATTCGGCCCGGGCTCCGACCCTCCCACCACCCTCCCCGCACTTCCTCGTGAAAGGCAAGTGCGGGGAGGGGCCGGTGTCGGGTGGTGTTCCTTCAGATTGACTCCTTCTCGATCACGCCCACCCAGTGGTCCGGGTGGAGCGTGTTGTTGTTGAACTCCGCGATGATGCTGAACACCGAGTCAGCGAAGCCGCCGATGTTCAGGATGTCGCCGCGGTCGGGCGCCTGGGTCGTTGCGTAGGGCTGCACGTCCAGGCACACGAGCTTGGCGCGTGGGTTGCGACGCTTGAACGCCTGCCAGAGTTCGAGCGTCGCCGTCGAGCGCCCGTGCCCGCGTGCCCCGTCGATCCACGACTCGTTGTCCGAGACGTAGATCAACAGATCACCCGACAGGTTCCGCTCGTTCAGGTAGGCGAGCGGGGCGGAGCAGTTGGTTCCGCCGGAGGGCAGAGACGCGAGCCGCTGCGCGTTGGTCATCACACTGTCCCGCGGGTTGAGCTGGGTCATCACGACCTCGTCGCTGAACGGCAGCACACCCGCGTCCGGATTCTTCCGCACGATTGCCGCGGCCGTGAGCGCCGCCACATCGATGCAACGCACCTTCGAAGTCGAGCCCTTGCGGTTTCCGGTGACCGGCGACTGCATCGATCCGGAGACGTCCGGGAAGACCCAGACCTTGCCGTCGATCGCCGGGACGTTCCCGATCGCGATCTCCATTGCGTCCTGGAGGGCGTCCTTGAGCCTCGCGGGAACATCGTCCCCGGTGTTCACGAACGCCGCCATGAGCTGGTACGGGAAGACGCGCGCCTTCGCGATCGCCTGCTCGTCTCGGAGCTTGATCGCCGCATCGGACACCAAAGCCTGATCCGCGAACACGCCATGCCGCGTGAAGGTGTTCAAGTTCATCCGCAGAGACTGCCACGACGCCTTCCGGGCCAACGCCTCCCAGTGCCGCTTCTCCAGCGGCAGGCTGGTCAGCATGTCCATCGGGACATCGGGCAGGTCGAACCCGCCGAACTTCGAGGGTGTCGCCTTGAACGCCTCAAACGCCTTCACGAGTTCCGGCAGCGCAGCGATGTCGCACGGCTTCCCGAGGAGATACCCGTACAAAGCCGCCCGCGAAGCCGTCGTGGGCTTGGGGTGGACCATTCTGATCACATCCGCCAGGGAAGGATCATTTCCGACCGATCCCCGGAAGATCTGCTCGTCCGTGCGCCGCTCGAGCCACTGGAGCACCAGCCGCTTGGGCAATGTTCCCAGGCTCTTACGCCCGACGACGCCAGACCGCATGATCTGCACGAAGTTGCGGAGCATCTTCGGCGAGTCGATCACGCGATCAAAGACCTCGGCCATCAGCCCCGGCGAGAGCACACTCAGCACCGCCACCAGCAGAGCCGGCGTGTCCTTCATGTTCGACTTCGACCGCGTGTAAAGCGCAACCCGCGCCACAAACTCGGGCTCGACCTGCGACGCAAGCTCGATCACCTTCGTGAGCTGCTCGTCTGCGCTCGCGTAGAAGGTGCTGTTCATGCACCCGGTCGCCGCGTACTGGGCCAGCGCCTGCTTGGGCGTGAGCGCGTACGCCGCGCCACCCGCCTCGTTCCGCGCCTCGGCCTTGGGGAGCAGCTTGCCAGCTATTGAAGCAAAGAGAGACTTATTCGCCATGGGACACCTCAAGATCGAGGCGGAGCAGCCCGCCACGCATCTCGCGACACACGCCGCGAGCGATGGATGTCCTAATGCACAACGCGTGCCAACACACGCACCCGCGACAGAACCGCCGAAACGCCCATTTCCCCGCCCGAGTGGAAGCGGTTCATATCTTTTTGTATAGTGTTCTATCTCATAGGATTACATGCCCGCCAAGCGCGTCATCTTCGGCCTCCTCGGCACCACCCTGGATTCGGGTCGCACCCCGAACCGCTGGGAGCGTTGGCGCCCCACCGTCTCGCTCGCCCAACACGAGGACCTTGCCATCGACCGGATGGAACTTCTCTATCCGCGCATGGGCACTTCCCTCGCGAGACAGGTCTGCACCGACATCACCCAGGTCTCGCCGCAAACGGAGGTGCGGCTGCATCTGGTCGACCCCAAGGACCCCTGGGACTTCGAGGATGTCTACACCGCGCTCCACGACTTTGCCGCTGCGTACGCCTTCGATCAGGAGCGGGAGGACTACCTCGTCCACATCACCACGGGCACGCACGTCGCGCAGATATGCCTCTTTCTCCTCACCGAGACCCGCCGCTTCCCCGCCAAGCTGATTCAGAGCAGCCCGAAGTACAGGACCAACGACCCGGCGGGCGAGTATCGGATCATCGATCTCGACCTTTCCAAGTACAACACCATCGCAGCGCGTTTCCAGCGCGAGTTCACCGACAACATCGCGGGCCTGAAGTCCGGCATCGCCACTCGCAACGCTGCGTTCAACCGCCTCATCGAAGAGCTCGAACACGTCGCCGCCAACTCGGTTGATCCAGTGCTTCTCACCGGTCCAACGGGTGCCGGCAAGAGCCAGCTCGCGCGGCGGATCTACGAGCTGAAGAAGCACCGGCGACAGATCGAAGGCGCGTTCGTCGAGGTCAACTGCGCCACCCTCCGCGGCGACTCGGCGATGTCTACCCTCTTCGGCCACAAGAGGGGCGCGTTCACCGGTGCCGCTGCGGATCGTGCCGGGCTGCTGCGCTCCGCACACGGCGGCGTGCTCTTCCTTGACGAGATCGGCGAACTCGGCCTCGACGAGCAGGCAATGCTGCTGCGGGCTCTGGAAGAGAAGCGGTTTCTCCCGCTGGGGGCAGACCTGGAGAGCTCCAGCAACTTCCAGCTCATCGCCGGGACCAACCGCGACCTCTTGGAACGCGTCGCCGACGGCCGCTTCCGCGACGACCTGCTCGCCCGCATCAATCTGTGGACGTTCTGCCTCCCGGCGCTGAGGGACCGGCGCGAGGACATCGAGCCGAACCTCGAGTATGAGCTGATACAGTTTGCCAAACGCACCGGGCGCACGGTGCGTTTCAGCACCGAGGCCCGCCAGCGGTTCCTGAGCTTCGCCACCGCGCCCGAGACCCGCTGGGCCGGGAACTTCCGCGATCTCTCGGCGTCGATCACCCGCATGGCGACGCTCTCGCCCGCGGGGCGCATCGTCGAGCCGATCATCGAAGCCGAGATCGCCCGCCTTCGGACCGCCTGGACACTCACCACAAACGAAGACCACGCACGAACCATCTGCGTAGAGCTGCTTGGTGAGAAGCGAGCCGCCGACCTCGATCGCTTCGACCGCGTGCAACTCGCCGATGTACTCGCGGTCTGCCGCCAGGCCCGCTCACTCTCCGAAGCTGGGCGCGAGCTCTTCGCCGAGTCTCGGAAGAAGAAGGCAAGCGGGAACGACGCAGATCGTCTGCGAAAGTACCTGGCTCGTTTCGGACTGTCCTGGGGAGAGATTGGTCGTTCAAGCTGAACTCGACACTTGAGCGCCGCGCCCGCTACTCATCCGCGAGTGATGTCGGCCGTTACTCCGTTCGAGCCCGCGGCGTGGTCATGCCCTGCAGCGAAGCCCACTGTGGTGCGTCCTAGGCGACGCAGTCACTTTGGTATCCGCTGGCTTCGAGTCGCGTTGCCGTGCTTACGCCGGGCACGCGCCCCAGGCGTTCAGCATGGCGGCGAGGTCGGATGCTCCGACGGTGCCGTCGGCGTCGATGTCCGCGGCGCCACCGGTCGAGCCCCATGCGCTGAGGAGCGCGGCGAGATCCGACGCGTCGACCGCGCGGTCGCCGTTCAGATCCGCCGGGCACGGCGTCGGCTGCGAGCCGCACTTCGGGTTGGCGGCCGAAGCCGAGCTGCGCGGGACGGGCGCCGTCGTGACCGTGAAGTCCGCGACATTCGAGTCGGTGTCGGTCATGCCACCGTTGTTACGGACGGCGGCGGTCGTGTTCGCCAGCGCGGCCACCGCGGTGCCTTCGGCGCAGTTGGCGGTGCCGTACGAAACCTTGTCGACGAGGGTGCCGGCGGCCTCGCTGCCGCACACGACATTCAGGGTCGCTGCGTTGAAGAGGCCGACCTTCCCGTTCGTCGCGCTCGCGTTGATGTTCGTCGTGACGAAGTCGGCCGTGACGGGGAGATCAGCGCCGCCGGTGCCGGCGGTGCCGCAGGCGACCAGGATGTACTTGCAGGGCTCGATGATCGTGCCCTTCGGGAAGGTGAAGAGGTTGGTGGCGCCGCTTGCCCAGCTGCCCGTCGCGGAGCCGTAGGCGATCACCCAGCCGCTGATGTTGACCGGCGCGGAGCCCGAGTTGAACAGCTCGACATAGTCCTTCTTGTACGCGGTCGTCGCGCTCGCGCTGCCGCCGCCACCGTAGACCTGGCTGATGCGGACATCGGCCGCGGAGGCGACGAGGCAAGTGGCAAGCGGAATGGAAGCGGCGATCAGGGAAAGACGGGGCAGGTACATCGATGGATCCTTGGGTGCGGTCGTGCTCGCCGACTCGGGCGAGTGGCTGCGATCCTAGGCGTGAAACGGACCCTTCCCCTGCCAGCGCATCTCATGAAATGGGTCACGCGGCCGTGCTTCGAGGCGAGAGGCTCCCCTCGCCGAATAGAAACCTGCCTGATAATCACCGAGCGAGCCCTCCGGCTCTTGGATCCGCCTGCTTCAGCGGTACATTTCGTCAACCATGCCGACTCGAGGTCGGCGGCTGCACCACTTGCGAGACCTACGAACCATGAAGACCACGATCCTGCTCGGCGCGTCGACCCTGGGCCTTTCCGCCATTCTGCTCGGACAACTCACCGCCTCCGCGGGCTCGACCGGGGACGGCGGCAAAGGCGGCGGCGATGGCGGCACAGCGAGCGTCGGTGCCGATGTCATCGTCGGCGCGATCCCGAATGTGTCGAGCTACGGAGCGGTGACCGCCGGCGGCGTCACCACCATGGCCTACGCGATCGGCACCA
>CAIXEV010000452.1 GCA_903918555.1 uncultured bacterium
GTACACCTTGCCGGTCGGGTCAACCGCAAGGAGCGTCGAGTTCCAGCGCCCAGACGACCGTGAGTCGTCGAGTGCGATCGCCTGCAGCGGCTGGCGCTTTGGCGCGCTCTGCATGCCTCCGATGAACACGCCGCAGCCCGTGCAGACAAGCGCGACCGCCAGCAGCCGCCATCGATCGCGACTGCGCTGCATGTTCGAAACCACTGCGTCTGAGGCATTCGGCTGTTGGTCGCCCTGCTGTCGTGATTCGCGTGTTGCCATGCCCTTCAGTTCGGCACTGCGACCCAATCGTCAACAGAATTGGCTTCGCCCCCCGCTCCTCACGGCTCCACGCGCGGCACGCCGTTCTGCTCGTGCCGATACTTCGAGATCGTCTCATACACCACCTTGCGCATCCGGTTGATGCCGCCAAGCGGCGCCTGCTCGGGCAGCGAGTGCCACGGCGTGAACGAGAGGTTCTCCGCGACCTTGAGATCGAGTCCCGACGAGAGATCCTGCTTCGGCATGCGCAGGAGCGCCACGCGCACGAACGGCGCCTCGGACTCCTGCCACTCTGTCAGCGCGTCCTCGACCGGCTGCTTCGCCGGATCAAGCTGGCGCTGCACGAGGAACTCGAACACGACCTCTTCCTCGCCGATCTGCGCGACCATCGCGTCTCGCAGGAAATTCTCGCCAAGCCCGATCTTCGCGGGCTTCTCCGGCGTCACGATCGGTCGCGCGGAGAACTTCATCGCGCCGGCACCCAGCCGATACGGCGTCTGGCTCCAGTACCGCGCCTGAAGCGGATTCCAATACGGCTCGTTGCTCATCGCCTGGATCGTCTTCTGCACCTTCGGATTCATCTTGAGATACACGCCCAACGCGGCCGGTCCCTGGGCGCCCGCCGTGCGGAAGGCGGTGTAGTCCGACACATTGCTCGAGAGGAATGTCGGATGGTCGATCATCACGAAGTCCTGCGTCGTCGCGTTGCGCTCGTCCGCAAGCACCTTCTCGCCCGGCACGCCGAGCACCTTGATCGCCATGCCGTGCGCCTGCTTCACCATGTCCGAGCCGACCTCGGCCGCGCTCGCGGAGAATCGCACCATCGCGTCATACGACTTCGGCGCGGCAAAGATTCCGTGGCGCAGTTCGGGCGGCAGTCCGTCCAGCACCTCGAGTCGCGCCTTCACCAATCCGTGCGTCTTCGGGTGCGCATCGCGGCGCACCTCCGCTCCCTGCGGATACAGCTCGCGCATGCGCGCCATCGTCTCTCCGATGAAACGCTGGAACAGCGCGTCCTCGCCCGGCAGCACGCGTTCCTCGCCAAGCGCGAGCGGCGGCGCGGGCACGGCGTAGTTCTCAGGCGACATGTTGTTGAAGAAGTTCACATCGCGCCACGCCTCGACCGCGTCCTTCGGCCCGCCGAACGGCGTGACCTGCCCCGCTTCGGTCGGGATCGACTTCATGTACTCGACGATCGCCCAGCGCTCATCATCGGTGAGCAATCGCCCGATGATGCCCGCGCCGCGCGGGCCGTTCTCGAACGAATGGCCCGTGTTCGAGTTGCCGATCTTCGTCGTGTCGAACATGAACTTGCCCGACGCGCCCGTCGTGTCGACGCCGACCTTCACCGGGTCGAAGTCGCGCCCGATCATGAACTGCTTCGGCCGCTCCTTCGCCGGGGTGAGCAGGTCGTAGAGGCTCGGCACCGACCCGTTGTGGAGGAACGGCGGCGTCGACCACACGCCATCGCGCGGGCCCGCCTTGTACGACGCCTGCGTCGGCGGCTCTTCCCACGCATGGCGATAGCCGTGCGCATCGACGAGCTCGGCCGGCGTGAGCCCGGCCTTCTTCGCCGCGAGCGCGATCGTCTCGTCGTGCGCCACCCCGAGGATCAGGCCCGACGGCGCGAGCTCGGCGTTCTCGAAGCCCTTCTTCATGTACGGCGCCAGCGCACCCGTCAGGAACTCCGGCTGCGGATTGAACGCAGGCGTGCGGAACTGCTGCGCATCGGTGCCGACATACACCTCTGGCACA
>CAIXEV010000453.1 GCA_903918555.1 uncultured bacterium
CCAGCCGTTCGCGCCGAGCGGCGTGTCGGCCGACCACAGTCCGTCGCCCGACTTGCTCGATTCACGCAGGAGGATGTCGGCCGCTTCCGCGTGCGCCATCGAGACGGTCTGCACGCTGCCATCGAAGAAGAGCGTGTAGGGCGAGCTCTTGCGCCCCGCGTTGAACGCAAGGCCCGCGCTCGGCGCGCCGCGGTACCAGCCGTATTCGCACATGCGCGTCTTGAGCGACGGATGCGTGCACTGGCTCACGGCAGGCGAGCGGTAGCCGTCTGCGAACGACCCGGGCGCGCGGAAGCCGCCATCGGCCTGCGCGCGGAGGACGCCGGGGTTCAGCATCGCGGCAGGCGAGAAGCAGAAGCTCGAGTCCTGGTAGCCCCCCGGGATTCCCGGCGCGGGGAAGGTGAACTCCCTCGTCGGATGCGTGGAGAGCTCAGGCACCCCTGCGTAGGTCGGGTCGTCCTCCGCGTACCACTCGGGCGAGTAGAAGTTCTTCGAGAGGTACTCGCGGAAGCCGACGACATTCGGTTTGCGGAAGAAGCCGGAGCCAGCCGCCGCGCCGGAGAAGTTGAAGGGCCGGTAGACCTCCCAGTTGCCGCAGCTGCCAGGAAGGCCGCTCTGCGCGCAGTTTCCCGTGCTGCCAAGCCAGAAGCCCCAGAGCGCACCGGTTGAATCCTCGCCGAGCATCAGTTGCCTCGGGCAGTGCGCCTGATTCAGATAGGTCGCGCAGCTGTCGCCAAACGCCCCCGCGTCCGCTGGCATCACGCCGAACTGCCTGCCCGCGAAGTCGTTCGCGTAGCACTCGTTCGCCTGCGCGAGCTCGGCGAGCTTGTACTGCGAGTCGAGCCCGCCGCCGCCGCGCATCGGCATGGTGACGGCGACGCAGGTCAGCACCGCGCAGGCGCAGGCGCCAACGAGAACATCGACACGGGAAACGCCGCGGGCGGCTCTGGTGATTGATCTCGAGTTCATGGTGCGCTCCTCGATCGACGAGTGGTCCTCTGGGGCATCGGACGCGAAGGTCCTCCCAATGAACTCATACGCAATCGCAGCGCTGAGATAAAAAATCTGCGCGACGCGTCGGTTGAATATGGCGATTCAGCCGCAAATCGCGGAGAGAAGCGCAGGTATCGGCGCCAGCGAATCGAGGATCACTTCGGGCGCCGGATCCAGCGACTCGACGGGGCGGCCATGGTTGTAACCGCCGCGCACGACGAGGCTTGGCATCTTCGCGGCGCGGGCGGCGCCGACATCGTTCGCGCTGTCGCCCACCATCCACGCGTGGCGCGCGTCGAGCTGGCGAAGCGCCTCGAAGAGCGGCGCCGGGTCGGGCTTGCGCACGGGCAGCGAATCGCCGCCGATCACGCACGCGACGAACGGGCGCCAGCCGAGCGCGTCGACGATGCGCTCGGTCGGCGCGAGCGGCTTGTTGGTCACGATCGCGACGCCGAGCCCGCGCGCGTGCACGGCGGCGAGCGCCTCGCGCGCGCCCTCGAGCGGCTTGGTGTGGTCGACGCAGATCTCCTGATAGATGGCGCGGAAGCGCGGCATCGCGGCATCGGCCGCGGCGTGGCGCGCGAGCGCGTCGGGCAGGCCCGCGAAGCCTTCGAAGCGTCCGCCCATCGCGCGTTCGACGAGCATGCGCGCGCCGTTCCCGACCCATGTGGTGACCTCTTCGCGCGAGCGCTCGGCGACGCCGAGCTCGCGCATCAGCGCGTTCACCGCGACGAAGATGTCCTCGACCGAATCGACGAGCGTGCCGTCGAGGTCGAAGAGCACAGCCTCCGGCGCGGGATACGCGCGAAGCGTCTCGATCATGGTCGAGAGTGAGGTGTCGAAGCGGATCGTCACGCCGAGACGATAGCCGAGCGGTCGGTTCGCGAAGTCAGTTCGCGAGTTCAGTTCGCGAGTTCAAACGCGAGTTGCGACCGCGGGAAGAACCGGCCGGGGCTCGCGACCTCGACAAGGTCCGAGTGCAGGAACACGGCGCTGTCGGGGATGCCGCAGGTCTGCTGCAGATCCTTCACGAGTGCGACGAGCGCCTTCATCTGCGCATCCGAGAATCCGCGGCGCTCGCCGTTGCCGACGAGGCAGATGCCGATGGCGTTCTGGTTGAACCACGCGGCGTCGGGCGCGGCGCCAGGCGCACGGGCCGCCACATGGGCGCCGGCCTCCTGCGTGTACCAG
>CAIXEV010000454.1 GCA_903918555.1 uncultured bacterium
AACCAGCCCGCGACCGAGACGCCGGCGCGGCTCGAGTCGATCACGACCTACCTGCCCGAGCCCGCGGCGCTGATGGTGCTCGCCTCGAGCGACCTCCCCGCCATCGTGGCCGATCGCCGCAACGGCTCGATCGCGATCGCGCTTCGCTCGCCGACCGGCATCGTGCTCCGTTCCGCGCGCGAGGACGCGATGGCCGACGCGTGGAACGAAGGCCTCCGCCGCGCGATCGCCGAGACGGCGCTCAACGCGGGCATCGAGCCGTCCAGGATCGCGGCCGTCGTCGCGAGCGCGGAGTCGGCCGCCGAAGTCGACGGCGACCGCATCGTGGTGCTCGACCCCGATGTGCGCGGCGCGCTCAACGGCAAGATCGCCGTCGATGTCGGCTCCCAGTCGCTCGAATCCTCGTGGTGGCGCAACTGGGCGACGCTCCTCGGCGCCGCGGTCGCGGCATCGGGTCCGCTCGCCGAGCTCTGCCGGCTCCGCAAGCACGAGAAGGGCAGCGAGCCGACGCCCATCGCGCGCTTCGTCCAGCGCTACTCCGACCCCGTGCGCGCCTTCAAGGTCGTGGTCGCGGCGGTGGCCATCATGGCGGTCGCGCCCATGGCGCTCGCCTGGGTCCGCGCCAAGGTCTACGAGTGGAAGATGCCCTCCTCGCTCGGCGAGTTCCAGATGCAGCAGTTCGATGTCGAGCAGCGCATCTCGCACTACGAGGCGCTTGGCCGCAAGGCGCTCCCCGCCACGAAGCTCCTCGGCGACCTCGCGGTGGCGACGCCCGACGGCATCGAGCTCGAGTCGATCCAGCTGTCGCTCTCGCAGGGCGTCTCGGTGCGCGGAATCGCGAAGCCGCAGAACGGCAAGAGCCCCGACGAGATCGTCAACACGATGGCGAGCCTGATGGATTCGTCGGGCGTGTTCCGGAAGACAAGCTGGAACTGGACGACGCCGGATGGACGCAATGTCTTCAAGTTCAACCTGAGCGCGCAGATCGCGCGGCCGACGCTCATCACGGAAGTGCCTGAGCTGCGCGACTGGGCCGTGAAGTCGCTTGCCAAGCGCAAGTACCCCGATCCGAACGAGGGCAAGGCCGCGACGAGCGGTGACGGCGCAGCGGGCGGAGGCGCCACCGCCGCGACCACTTCGAACGGCGGCGACGCCGAGGCTTCGGCCGGCACGACGCCACCTGCGACGACCGTCGCCAGCGCCGACGGCAAGCCGACGACCGAAGCCCCCGCAGCGGCGACGAACGGCGGCGCCGGTGCCGACGCCAGCGCGAGCTCCGCGACCAACTCCACGACCAATGGCGAGACCAATGGCGAGACCAACGGCGCGACCGGCAGCGCGACCGTCCCCGAGCGGGGCATCGGCCGTCGGCCCACGCCGAATCCGAACGATCCGCCGAAGGCGCCCGTGTCGGGCGGCGCCGGGACCGGCGCTGGCGGAGGCCCGGGGTCTGTCGCCAAGGCGAACCTGACGGTTCCCGATACCTTCACCGACGCGCAGCTGAAGGCGATGACGACGGCGGAGCTCCGCGAGAAGCTCACGGTGTTCGCGCAGGCGCGCCGCCGCGAGGATCTCGACCCGGAGACCACCGCGCGCGTCCGAACCGACTTCCAGCGCATCGTCGATGCGCTGAAGGAAGCGCAGACCAAGTGACGCTGACACGACCGACGACCGAGCGGAAGGACCGACCGTGAACGAGACCACCCAGCCATCCAGCGCGCAGACGACCGCCGCCACCGGGCCCAAGCCCGATGTGTTCGCGCGGGCGTACGCCGCGTTCTCCGCGCTTCCGCGCGTCGGAAAGTGGCTCGCCGTGGCCGCGGCGTTCTACATCGTGTTCCTGCTCTTCCAGTTCGTGGTGTGGCCGGTGGCCGATGACCTCAACGAAGAGGCCGACCGCGCCGCCGTGCTGCTCAAGTCCGCCGGAACCCGCGCCGAGGAGCTGCCCGGCGACATCGCCGACCGCGCGGTCGTCTTCGGACCGAACTCGGTGCCGGGCCGCGAGATCAGCGAGAAGGAGCGCTTCAGCAACGCCGTCGCGGCGATCATGAAGAAGCACGGCGTCGCGGATGCCTACGGCTTCGACGCGCGTCCGCAGGCGCTTCCTGGCGATGTGCTGCCGCGCGTGTCGGCGCAGTACGGCGGCAAGATGAGCCGCACCGTCGCCGAACTCAAGTTCAGCGCGAGCGCCGAGACGGTCAGCAAGATCATCGCGGAGCTCGACTCGAGCCCGTTCGTCGACGCGATCTCCGATGTGCGCCTCACCTACAAGGACCGCCGCGTGAGCGCGGTGCTCTCGATCGAACGCTGGGGCGTGGGCGCCTTGGGAGGTGGAGCGTGATCGACGCGATCAAGCAGCAGTTCCGCGGGCTTCCCGCCGGATTCCGTCTCTCGGCGCCGGTCCTGGTGTCGACGGCCGCGATCGGCCTCTCCGCGTATGTCGTCGCGACCAATGTCGGCTCGCTCCTGGGCGCGGCGTTCACGCCCTCGGTGGACGAAGAGTCGGCCGATCCGCTGAAGACGCTGGCAACCGACAGCGAGCAGTTCCTCGAGACGAGCCGCAAGCGTTTCGACGGCCGCTCGGTGTATGCGCTGCCGTCGCCTCCCCCGCCGCCGCGGCCGCCGGTCGTTGCGCAGACCAAGCCCGTCGAGCCCCCGAAGCCGCCGGGACCGCCGCCGGCGCCCGCGACCTACACGGGTCCGTCGCCGACGAGCGTGTTCGGCGACACCGTCAACTTCGGCCAGATGCGCGTGAAGCTCGGCGAGACGGTCGAGGGCATCAAGGTCACCGAGATCAACGCGCCGTATTCGATCAAGGTCGAGCACATGCGCGGCTCCTACACCGTGCCTCTCTTCGCGAAGGGCGACGACCGGCTGCTGCAGCCGACGAAGTCGACCGGCGTCGCTTCGGGCATCAAGTCCGCGCCGGGCGGCGGTAGCCCCGTTGATGGCGGCGCGAATCCAGCGACCGGGGCTGGTCCGATGGCGGGTCCCGGGCCAATGGCCGGGCCAGGCCCTGTTGGTGCACCGGGCCCTGTGGGCGCACCAAGCCCGATGGGCACGCCGAGCCCGGCAGGTGGTCCTGGCGGCGTCGCCGGTCCGAGCCCTGTCGTTGGACCGGGCGGGGCGACGCCGAACGGCGCGCCGATCCCTGCGAACACGCAGCCGCGCAATGGTGGCGGAGCAGGCGCTGGAAGCCCGATTCCCGCTGCAGGTTCAGGTGCAGGTCCAGGTCAGTCACCGACGACCGCTCCCGGCGGCGAGACGACGCCCACGGGCGACCTCCCCTCGCCCGCGATGAACCCGCAGGAAGTTCCGCCGCCGTCCGAGCCGGCCGATCAAGGCGCGGGCGTCGAGTATGTGAACCGCGAATATCTTCCGCCGCCGCGTTCACAGGAGCAGATCACTGCGATGACGCTCGATCAGGCGCGGATCGCCCTCTCGGCGATCGACGCGACCGCGAACTGGCAGGTCGACGGCCACAGCCGCGCGCGGCTCAACCACGAGCGGACCATGCTCGTTCAGAGGATCAACCGGAACCCCTGAACCTGACCCCGAGTCTGACCCCGAGATTGAATGTGCTGGCGTGCTGCGAAAGCGGCAGCCGATGGTGAGAATGTCGGAACATCTCGTAAGCGCAGGATGGCTCCCGCGCGAACTTGCCTGAGGTCGACAGACCGACGGCGGCGAAGGTCGTGGCGCTGTGACTGGCGCGGGGCCGAACTGGTGTGGCCGAGCGTGTGACCGAGCGTGTGACCGAGCGTGTGACCGACTGAATTCCCGATCGATTTGAATCCTGACCCTGGAGTGCGCATCGTGCGTCTGAACCGAACTCTCTTCTGCGCGAACTCGCTCAGCGACATCATCCGCATGACGGCCGTCGTCACCGCGACCGGATTCCTTTCGATGACGCCGGCGCACGCCGAGTCGGAGCGCCCGACCCCGGCGAACCAGCCGAAGCAGGATGCGCCCGCCGCCGCGCCGACGCCAGCGCCCGCTCCCGCTCCCGCTCCCGCGTCCACCGAGCCGCCCGCCCGCGACGCGAAGCCGACGCAGCCCGACCCCCGCACCGTCTCGACCTCCGGCCCGGCCGACCCCCCGCAGACGCCGCCGTCGCAGCTGCGCGGCATGCGCGAAGGCCGCCGCACCATCGACGACGACATGGTGTCGCTCTCGCTCAAGGACGAGGGCATCGAGTCGATCATCCCCTACATCTTCGAGTGGACGGGCAAGCATGTCTTCTACAAGAAGAGCGAGCTCGGCGCGATCAAGCTGACGATCGTCGGCACGCGCCAGATGCCGAAGAGCCAGGCGCTCGACTACCTGTTCCAGGCGCTCAAGATGAACGGCATCGCCGCCACCGAGACGGCGGACATGATCTACCTCGGCAGCCTCAACGAGTTCAACAAGACGCAGCCCGGCGTCGTGATTGGCCCGGAGGAGGATGTGATGGCGATGCCGGACAACGGCCTCTTCGTCACCAAGCTCTTCAGGCTCAAGCAGTCGCGCGCGGCCGATGTGCTCCAGCGCATCCAGGGCCTCATCCCCGAGGACTACGCGCGCGCCGAAGCCGACGGCGACTCGAACCAGATCATCCTCTCCGGCGACATCGGCCTTGCGAAGAAGGTGCAGACGCTCCTCAACATGCTCGATGTGCCGTCGTGGACCGACTTCGCGACCGAGACCTTCCGCCTGCAGTACCAGGACGCGAACACGATCGCAGGCCTCATCAACGAGCTCTTCGCGGACTCGGGCGCCGGCGGCTCCGCCAGCACCCGCAACGCGAACCGCGCCCAGCGCGGCCAGCCCAACCAGCCGGTGCCGGGCGTGCAGGGCGCGCAGGGTGGCGGCGCGGGCGCGCCGATCGTCTCCGTGCTTCCGTCGATGAACTCGCTGACGGTGCGCGCGACGCCCTCGCAGCTCGCCGACATCAAGCGCCTCGTCGCGACCGCGTGGGACCTCCCGCCGAACGCGAAGGGCAGCATCTTCCGAACCTACGACCTCAAGTACGCCGACCCGGGCAAGGTGCGCGACCTGCTCGACACGCTCCTGAGCGGCGGCGGCTCGAGCCGCACGACGGCCACGAACCGCGCCTTCGCGGGTGGCCGCGCGGTCCAGCCGCAGGGTGCCGGCGGCGACGGCTCGCCCAACGCGGCGGTCGCCAACATCTTCTCGATCGAGTCGTACCCCGACTCGAACCGACTCGTCGTCATCTCGAAGACCCCCGACAACTTCGACTGGCTCGACAAGTGGATCGCCGAGCTCGACCAGCCGTTCAGCTCGGGCCTTCCTGTCAATGTGCCGCTCAAGCACGCGGGCGCGATCGAGCTGAGCGAGATCCTCAACACCCTGCTCGCCGAGAGCGGCTCGCAGGGCGGCGGCCTCCGTCTTCCCGAGGAAGGCCTCTCCGGCCTCGGCGACAGCTTCAGCACGGGACTCGGCGCCGATAGCGGTCAGGGCCAGCAGCAGTCGAATCTCGGCGGCCAGAGCAACCAGATCCAGTTCCCGTGGCAGGGCGGCCGCGCGGGCGCGGGCGCAGGTGGCGGAACCACCGGCGAGGTCAGCGCGCTGATCGGCCGCAGCCGCGTGGTGCCGAACGCGTCGCAGAACTCGGTGCTCGTGATGGCGCCGCCGGAAGTCGAGAAGAAGATCGTCGAGATCATCCAGCAGCTCGACAAGCCGGGACGCCAGGTGATGATCACCGCGGTGCTCGCCGAGGTGAAGGTCGGCGACGGCTTCTCGTGGGGCGCGCGCGTCGGCCGCGTCGGCGACTTCTCGAATCCGCTCAACGGCAGCGAGAACTCGGTCACCGGCAGCATCGGCCTCGAGCTCGAGAAGGGTGGAGACGGCAACAGCTCCAGCAACTTCGCAAGCCCGTGGTTCGACTCGAGCTCGCTCACGATCTCGACCACCGACGACCTCGCGTTCTTCCTGCAGGCGCTGTCGACCGACAACTCGGTGCGCATCCTGCAGCAGCCGCGCGTGTTCACGAGCGACAACAAGGAAGCGAAGTTCGTCGCGGGCAGCGACGTCTCGTTCCTCACGGGCGAGACCTCCGGCTTCCAGACCGGCGGCACCACGCAGAGCTCGTACCAGCAGCAGTTCGTCGGCGTCGGCGTCAATGTCCGTCCGCGCATCACGCAGGACAACAATGTCGCGATGGAAGTCGAGATCCTGCTCTCGAACCTCTCGTCGACCACCATCAACTCGAACCCCGTCGTCGACCGCCGCCAGACGAACACGAACGTCACCGTGAAGAACGGCCAGACGATCGTGATCTCGGGCATCCGCCGCGAGCAGGAGACGCAGATCGACCGCCGCATCCCGTTCCTCGGCGACATCCCGCTGCTCGGCGCTGCGTTCAGCTCGACCGAGCGCTCGAAGGAAGTCGTGGAGCTCGTGGTGTTCCTCGTCCCGATCGTGGTCGAGAACCCCGACGCCAACGACGGCAACTTCAACGCGGACGAGCGCGAGCGCCTCAAGCAGCTTCAGGAGCCGCTCGAGAAGGGCTCGAAGCAGCTCCTCCAGGAGAGCAAGTTCTTCCAGGACATCAAGAAGGGCAACTCGGTCGACTCGCAGCCTGAGGCTGACGAGGAGGCCGAGGGGCTCGACAAGTCGCAGAAGACCACTCCCTGATCGATCGCACGCAGCGTCGCATCCATGCCGACCAACCGTTCCGAACGCACCCCGCACCCGTCGAGCCCTCGCTCGGCGGGTGCGTGCGTTGCAGCGCCCCTGCTTCTCGCTGTGGCGGTCGGGCTTGCGTCGTGCGCGACGCCGCCTGCGAAGTCTGCGGCCCCCCAGAAGCCCGCTGAGCCCGCCGCGCCCGCCCCGCGGCCAGAGCGCGTCTCGAATGTCCCCGCGCCCGGCTCGCCTTCAGGAACGCCCCTGATCGACTCGGCCCTGCGCGTCGACCTCCGCCCGCTCGGCGTTGTTCCGACCGACGGCTTCACCCTGCCGCTTCTCTCGCCCAACGGCCGGTTCATGGCCGTCCAGACGGGCACCCCGCCCGACGCCGCGGCTGCGCTCGCGCGGCCGGGGCAACGCGCGCCGCGCGCCTCGCGCATCGCCCTCTACCGCCTCGACGCACGCGGCGTCACGCGGCTTGGGGAGACCGACGGCGGGCTCATCCTCGGCCGCTCGGCCGACGACCGCGGCTTCCTCGTCGAGAGCCCGCGGCCCGACGGCTCGCGCTGGATCGGCCGCATCGCGTGGGGCACGGACGCGTCCACCAAGAACTACGAGCCGGAGTGGCTGGTGCAGGACGGCGGCGTCAACGCCTTCGCCGCGCTCGGGCCCGACGGCTCGCTCGTCTGGTCGCGCCGCGACGGCCGCGCGCGCAGCTTCGACCTCATGGTGCGGCGCAACGGCTCGACCGCGCGGCTCTCGGGCGACGGGCTGCGCAGCTACACGCACCCGAGCTTCAACGCCGACGGGTCGCGGATCTTCATGATGGTGCTGCGCGACGGCATCCTCGAGCTCGGGTCGGTCGATCCGACGAGCGAGGACGCCATGCAGCAGAGCCTCGTGCGCGCGTTCGTGAGCGACCGCGCCGATGACTCGACGGCCGCGCAGATGGTCACGCCGCAAGGAACGCGCGACGGCGCCGACGGACGCGACCTGCTCTTCTTCCATCCGATGCTCGGCTCGATCGCGCGGTGGAACGACACCGACGGCCTGCGCCCGATCGCGGGCGGCGCGATGGCGGTGTCGCGGATCGACGAGCAGCGCCTCGCGGTGCTCGACGGAGGCCGCGTGCGGATCCGCGGAGCCAGGCTCGACCCGGCCGGCGCCGCGCGCGAGCCGGGAGCCGTCATCTTCGAGCAGCTCGCGGTGCCTCGGCTTCTCGGCACGATCGAGGAACGCCCGGCGCTCCTGCTGATCGCGCCCGATTCGGGCGGCGTGAAGCTCCTGATCGTGCGATTGCTGGGCTAGGGCCCGCACGACTTGCTCGCCAGAGCGAGCCGCCGCAGCGGCGAGCGCTCAAAGCCGTGCACCGTTTGGCGCCCCCCGCTTTCCGCTACATTGTGCGGATGCCCGTGATCCTGCAGCCAGATTCCGCTGCGATTGCGCAGTGCGCCGAGCGCCTGCGGCGTGGGCATGCCGTCGCCTTCCCCACCGAGACCGTCTACGGGCTCGCGTGCGACTCGACCAGCGAGGCCGCGGTCGCCGAGGTCTACCGCCTCAAGCAGCGCCCCTCGTCGAACCCGCTCATCGCGCATGTCCTCGACGCCGCCATGGCGAAGCGCACCGTCATCGGCTGGGACATCCGCGCGCAGAAGCTCGCCGACGCCTTCTGGCCCGGGCCCCTCGCGATCATCCTCCCCCGCCGCACCGAGATCTGCGCCTCGAGCGTCGGCGGCCGCACCACCGTCGCCGTGCGCGCGCCCGCGCATCCCGTCGCGCGCGCGCTGATCGAGGCGTTCGGCGGCCCCCTCTCCGCGCCGAGCGCGAACCGCAGCGGACGCATCTCGCCGACCTCGGCCGCCGATGTCGCCGCCGAGTTCGCCGATGTCGACGACCTTCCGATCCTCGACGGCGGCCCGTGCGAGGTCGGCCTCGAGTCGACCGTTCTCGACCTCTCCCGCGCGCGCCCCGCCGTGCTGCGCCCGGGCGCCGTGACCACCGACGACCTGTCGCGCGTCCTTGGCACGCCCGTCGCGATCTTCGCCTCGCACACGCAAGGCGCGAGCCCCGGCACCAGCGCTTCGCACTACGCGCCCGAGACCCGCGCCGAACTCGTCGCCGAGCGCGACCTCGCCGCGCGGCTTGCGCAGGAAACCTCGCCCGTCGCCGTGATCGCGCCCGCCGGCACCGCCGTGCCCGCGCCGCATGAACTCTTCGCGCTGCCCCGCCACGCGAGCGCCTACGCGCAGATGCTCTACTCGACGCTGCGCCGCGCCGACGCCACCCGCCCCGCTGCGATTCTGATCGTGCCGCCGACCGAGACCGGTGGCCTGTGGGACGCCGCACGCGATCGCCTGATGCGAGCGACCGCGCGACGCAACGGCAGCGCGGCGAAATCCTGAGTCGAACAAATCAAACCGCCTTCGGCGCGCGAATCAAACCGCCTTCGGCGCGCGATTCAAACCGCCTCCGGCGCGCGAATCACTCCGCCTTCGGCGCGGGCGCGATCTCGATGCGGTTCGCCTCGAGCCCTGTGCCCATCGCCTGCGCGAGCGCCGCAAGCGAGCTCTGGTACCCGACGAGCGACGCGAAGTACTGGTCTTCCGCCAGCGCAAGCCCGTTCTGCAGCTGGAACTTCAGCTGCAGGAACTCAGGCGTCAACGCCGCAAGCGTCTTCTCGTCGACGAGCAGCGCCCGAAGGTTCTCCGCCTGCGCGAGGCGGTAGGTGCGGTTCTGCTCGACGAGCTCGCGGTACGCCACGCAGTCGGTCAGCGCGTTCTTGACCGCAAGCACCGTGCCCTGCACCGCCTTCTCGTAGCCGACGACCGCCTGCGAGCGGCGCAGGCGCGCCTCGCGGTAGGTCGCCTCGGCGGCGCGGTTGCCGATCGCCTGGCTGAACTGCAGCGCCGCGGCGTAGTTCACGAAATCGCCCGCGGTGATGTCGCCGTAGCTGTCGCCAAAGTCGTCCTGCAGGCCGAACCACGCGATGTTCGCCGCGAGATCAAGCTGCGGCAGCCACCCGTTGTCGGCCACCGTCACGCCGATCGACGCGCTGTCGATCCCGATGAGCGCCTGCTGGATCAGCGGCGCGTTCGCGAGCGCCGTCTCGATCGACTTGCGCAGGTCGGCCTGGAACGCAGCGTCGCTCGGGGCATCGGCCGGCACCACATCGATCTCGCCGCCGACGGGGATGTTCGGGTCGTTGAGGATCGCCTTGAGGTTGTTGCCGGCCTCGGACAGCCTGCGGCGCGCCTCGATGACGAGCGCCTTGCGCGCCTCGACGGTGGCGACGGCGTTCGCGTACTCGGCGAGCGTCGCGTCGAACTCGCGGCGCTTCGCGAGGACATCGCGCACTTCCTGGCCAACGCCGACGAGCCACTCCGCGCTCACAAGCCGCGCCCGCGCGCTCACGAGCGCCCAGTACGCCTGCTCGGTGCGGGCGACGATCGCCAGCAGGTCGGCGCGCAGCTGCTCCTGCGCAAGGCGGTCGCGGTTCTGCGCGAGCCGCACCTGCGCGAGCGCGACATCGGAGCCGAATCCGCGCAAGAGCGGCTGCGTCAGCCCGAGGTTGACCGCGCTCTGCCACGCGGGATCGGGCGTGTAGAGCGCGCTGTCGACATTGTTGACCCGCGACGAGGCCGCGGTGAGCGACAGCGCGCCGCCCGTCTCGAGCTGGCGGCCGATTCCGGCGTCGAACGACCAGTTGCGCTGGTTCGTCACATTCGGGATGACCGTCTCGGTCGACCCCGGGAAGAGGATGCCGACGGTCGGCTGGTCGACGCGCTGGTAGCCCGCACCCGCGCCAAGCACCCAGTCGAACGCAGCCTCGGCGCGCACGACATCGGCGTCGGTGATCGCCTTCTCAAGCTGCGCGGTCTGGACATCGAGGTTGTTGCGGACGGCGGCGACCACGGCCGAGCGGAGCGACAGCACGACGCGCGTCGGCGCCTCCGCCGTCAGCGGCACGACGCCCGACACGACGGTTCCGAGCGCCGCCGACTGCGGCCCCATCTTCTCGAGTTCGCTGCGGCGCGGCGCGAGCATGCGGTCGACCTCGGTCTCGGTCGAACCGACCGCAACCGACGGCTGCGCGGCGACCTGGGCGAGCTGCCGCTCGGTGCTCGAGCGGATGCCCGCTTCGACCGCGTCGGAAAGTCGGTCGTCCTCGGGGGATGCGAGCGGCGACTGGCAGGCAACAGGGACCAATCCCGCAATCGACAGGAAGGCGAGCGTTCGGAGAATGGCGGAACGGCTGCGGCGCATGGGCGCGGATGGTAGCGCCGAGCGCCCACGCGGGTGTCGGCGGCGACCTCCTTCGGGCGTGGCTCGCCGCACGACGACCCGCCTCGGAAACCTGCGATTTCCCCTGCCCACACGCGAGTCATTTCGATACGATCCCGCCATGACCATTCGTTCGTCCTTCGCTCGCGCTGCGCTTGTCGCAGGCATCGCCACTGTCCCCTTCGCACTGGATGCGTTCACACTCTCGACGCTCGCGCAGAACAGCGCGCCCGCGTCGAAGCCAGCAGCGAAGACGCCGTACGAAACCACCATCGCCGTCGAGAGCACGCTCGTGCGCGCCGCACCAAGCGTCGAGAGCGGCTACCCGTTCGGCAGCCTGCGCCAAGGCGCGACCGTGAAGGTCGTCGAGGAGCAGCTCGGCTGGGTCGCCGTGCAGACGACCGGCGCCGCGTTCGAGAATTGGTTCGGCTTCGTGCAGGCCGGCCCCGGCATCACGCCGTCGGCCGACGGCAAGTCGATCAAGATCGCGTCGCGCGCACAAATCAGCGCGCCGAACGCCGAGGCGAACTGGAACCCCGACAGCAGCTGGAAGGCGATCGGCTTCCTCGTCGCCGGCGACGAGATCCCCGTGCTCGGCGAAGTGAAGGGCCAGCGCGACACCTTCTACAAGGTCGCGCTCAACACGAAGACCGTCGGCTGGATCAACGCAAGCGCGATCGCTCCGGCCGCTGCAGCCGCGACCACGCCGCCGGTCAACCCGCCGACCAACACCGAGAAGCCGAGCGTCACCGGCACGACGACGACCAACGAGCCGCCCGTGCAGGTCGGCGAGAAGGTCGAGGCCGATTCGAACCCGGTCGACCCTGATCCGACGCAGGACACCGCTGCCGGCGAGCAG
>CAIXEV010000455.1 GCA_903918555.1 uncultured bacterium
CGACTGCCACCGCGATCCGCGCCAACCCTCCAGCCGGAACGCACACCGCGCGTTCCTGGCCGCCATCACTCAAAGTGATGCCACACGATACGACGCCTGTCTCGCGCGATTTCCGCTCAGGCTTCGCTGCGCTCCGCCTTCGGCGCCGCAACCGCCCCCGACCGCGGAGCGCAGCGGGAGCGGCTTGGCGAGGACTTCGACGGCCGCACCGCGCGCCAACCGCTCAGGCTCCGCTGCGCTCCGCCTTCGGCTGAGGCCATGGTTCAATCCAGTAGGGATGGCGAACGATCGGCGTGTTTCGACGCTGCTTTCCCCAGTCGCGCGCGGAGCTCCATTGCCAGTCTTCAGGCATCGAGGCGAGACCCGCGTGGACAGGGTTCATGTGGATGTAGCCAAAGATGTTCCAGTACGCACGCTCGGACCAAACAAGTCGGTCAAAGCCGCCGCCACGCTCCCAGATCTGTTGCGTGGCTCTTTCGCTGAGTGGAAGCGTGCAAACGATCGATGACTTCAGCACTGCAATTGCATGTTCGACAGGTTCAGACCGTGGTGTCAAAAGCAGGTGGACGTGATTCCCCATGATGACCCAAGCGTGCAGCGCAAGCGCATCGATCTCAACCATTGCAGCGAGGCTTTGCTGGATCGCGCATCGCGTGGATCTCCCTTGCAGGTGATGGCGGCCATCCAGACATGAGAACGTCAGGAAGCGCGCCTCGCCCGGGCCGCCCTTCCGATGCATTCCTTTCCTTGGCATCGACTCCATGCGGCTCACCGTATCGCAGAATTCAGCGCGTGGAGAAAAGATGACATGTTTCCAAAACGGCTGAGAACCGCGCCCCCGACCGCGGAGCGCAGCGCGGCGGGAGCGGGTTGGCGACGCCTTCGGCTGCAGGGGCAGCTCAGGCTGAACGATGAGGCTCCCCTCGGGTACCTTGCGCGAATGCTGCAGGAATTCCTCCAGACGCGCGGATTCCGGGAGCAGGGCTCATACCTGCGCTCGGCGCTTGTCGTTTGCCTGCTCGCGGTGTGCGCGTATCTCGTCGGCATCAAGGCCGTCCCCGTCACCGACCGCGACGAGCCGCGGTTCGCGCAGGCGTCGCGGCAGATGGCCGAGAGCGACCGCCTCGCCGACTGGGTCATCCCGCGCGTCGGCGAGGAGATCCGCCTCAAGAAGCCGCCGCTCATCTACTGGGTGCAGGCGCCGACGGTGCTTGCGATCACGGGCGGCGACCCGTCGCGCGACGCGATCTGGATGTACCGGTTGCCGAGCGCGATCGCCGCGCTCGGTGCAGGCTTGCTCACGCTCTGGCTCGGGCGCTCGATGTTCGGCGGGCATGTCGGGCTGCTCGCAGCGTGCATGCTCGTCGTCTCGCCCGTCCTCGCGGTCGACGCGCACATGGCACGCGCCGATGAAGTGCTTCTCTTCACGACGACGCTCTCGATGTGCGCGCTCTGGCGACTCTGGCGCATGCATCGCGTCGACCCGGCCGCGCGCGGCGGACTGCCGATCGGTTCGGTCGCGCTGCTCTGGGTCGCCGTCGGGCTCGGCATCCTTGCGAAGGGCCCCATCACGCCGTTCGTCGCCGCAACTTGCGCGATCGGCGCTGCGGCCGCGCGGCGCGAATGGCGCTTCATCTGGCGCCTGCGTCCGTTCTTCGGACTCTTCGTCCTCGCCGCGCTCGCGACGCCGTGGATCTGGCTCGCGATGCGCGAGGTCGGCTGGGACACGCTCAAGGCCGCGTTCGAGAAGGAAGTGCTTCAGCGCGCGCAGCAAGGCGCAGAAGGCCACGCCGCGCCGCCGGGCTACTACCTCGTCACGCTCGTCGCGTTCTTCTTCCCGGGCTCGCTCCTCACGGGGCTCGCGTTCGGGCGCCTCGTGATGCGCGCGTTCGCCGCGCGCGCGGCGACAGGCGCTGGATTCCTCACGCGCATGCGCGCCCGCTTCACGAGCGCGCGCGGCCGCGACGCAGAGGTCTTCCTCTTCTTCTACGCCGTGCCGACCTGGCTCGCGTTCGAGCTCGTCGTCACCAAGTTCCCCCACTACATCCTGCCGATCTACCCCGCGATCGCGCTGTTCACCGCGCGCTGCGTGCTCGGCGGCCTGCGCGCGCTGCCGAAGCCGCTCAACGCGGGCGATCGCTTCGGGTTCGGCGTGTGGATGGTCGTCGGCTCGGTGCTCGCGCTCGCGGGCCCTGGGCTCTACTTCACGCTCCTCGCGCTCGGCAAGACGGCGCCTTCGATTCCGTCGTGGCCACCGCTCGAGGACTCGGCGTCGCCGGTCTTCATCCTCGCGCTCGGCGCATCGCTCGGTTCCGTCGCGCTCCTCGTCGTGGCATGGCGCGCGTCGCTCGCGGGCGCGTTCGCACGCGCGCTGACGATCGCGATCCCCGCGACGGTGCTCGCGCAGATGGCGCTCTTCAGCGTGTGGATCCCGAACACGCGCTGGATCTGGAACACGCCGCGCATCGTCGGCATCGTCGCGGCCGACTGCGGCAAGCTGCCCGCCGACGCCGACTTCCCGAAGATCGCGGGCGTCGGCTACCAGGAGGACTCGCTCCTCTGGACGACGCGCAACAGGCTCGTGCGCTTCGGCGACGCCGTGAACGACACGAACCGCGCGGCGATCCTCGCGTGGGCGAAGGCGAATCCGGGCGCGTATCTGCTGGTTCCTCGCGCTTGCGCCGCCGAGTTCGAGTCGGTCGCCGTGGTCGCAGCCGATCTCGTTGGGTTCAACTATTCCGATGGCGATCCTGTCGACCATGTCGTGATGCGCATCAACCGATAGCGGTCACCGCAACGGTTGTCGCCTGCTGCCCGGGCCGAACGGAACACGGCTCTGCATCGTGAAGGTCGAGGGCGGCTCGGTCGCGCCCGGGATCGCGACGCGCGTGATCTCGAAGTCGACGGCGAGCACCCAGTCGGTCGCCGTCCCATCGCGGCGCACCAGCGCCTTCGCGGCCCAACCGAGAAGCGCGCTCGCGACCTCCGCGTCGGCCACCGTGCTGCTGACGAGCGGGTCGCTGAGCAACGACCCGAGCAGTTGCTCTTCCTCGATCGTCTGTGCTCCGGACGCACGGCCATCGTTCAGGATCAACTCGCGGGCGATGTACGCCCGGTCGATGAAGACCCGTGGGATCGAGAGAAGCGCAGCCAAGCGGCCGTTGAGCTCCTGCATGACATGCGGATCCGGTTCGGCCGTCGGCGCGATCGGCACGATGCGGTGCTTCATCGGCTGGTTGACGACCGCCTTGACCGCGGCTGGATCCGAGAGCGATCCATCGACCGTCCGCTCCCCCGCCGCAAGCGCGAGCGCGATGCCCACAACGGCCGAACGCCGCCGCGTGCGGGCACGCGCGGCGATCTTCACCGCTGTCACCAAGATCTCAAGGCCACATTCGGGGCACCGGTCGCCCGCGATTCCACGAAGATCGTGTCGACGCTGCGCGCAATTCCCGGTCTTTGGCCAGCGGCGGCGCATCCAAGTAAATCCTGCTGTAAATCGAATGGCAGACGATAAACTTCGGCGACAGTGCCATGCAACGGCGCGCGCCGGCCGATGCCGCTGCGTTTCTCGTCTGCGAGCACCGAATCGACAGGCCCAGGACCGAGGTCATTCCCGTGATTCACGCCCGAAAGACACGCGCCCTATGAACTATCTCTCGGTTCCAACGTGGCTGTTCACGGGGCTCGGCTATCTCGGCCCGATCATCGCCGCATGCGGCGGCGGGCTGCTCGCGGTAGCGGTTCTCACATCCCGCCGTGGATGGGAACCGCGCTGTCGTCGCTGCACGCATGACCTCCGTTCCGCCGATCCTGAGGCGAAGCGATGTCCCGAATGCGGCGCCGATCTGTCTGTGCGCGGCGCCGTCAGCACGGGGCGACGACAGATCCGTCCGGTCCTCGCGCTGACCGCGCTTCTGGTCCTCTCGTGCGCCGCACTCGCCGCATGGCGGCTCAACCCCTCCGAGATGCCTCGGATCCGCGCAACCGTGATCGGGTGGAGCCCGCTGCCAGCGCTCGTCGACGCTGTGTTCGAGGGCGGCGCCGACGCGGAACTCGCCGAGGCGATTCTGGTCGGGCGCCTGGGCACCATCGATTCGAGTGCCAGTAGCGCGCCTCGCGAGATCCCGAGCGGCGAACTACTCGACGCGGTCCTCGCCTCCGCCGATCGCTGCGAAGAGGCTGGTCGACGACCGCTCGCCGCGGTGGTTCAATCGACCGCGGTGAATGTGATCGGTCGACTGGACGCCGCCGAGGAGCAGCGACTGCTCGAACTGGCCACGGCGCAACTGATCGCGAGCGAGGGACGCCTCACCGACAGGCTGCGGCTCGCGTTGGCTGCGGGCTGGCCCGAGTTCGACGGCGCCACGAATCGCGAGAAGATCGCGCAGCTGCTCGCGTCGAGTCCAGAGGGCCGACGGCTGCTCGAGTTGCAGCCCGGGTTTGCCACACCGCTGGTGTCGGGATCGATCGGGTCCTTGACCTTCCAGTCGATGTTCGACGTCATCGCGCCTGTCAGCCCCCGCGTGCAACGCCAGGCGCGCACATTCATTCTCGGCGAAGCCATGCTCGAGACCGACGCCGGCGTCCCGGTCCGTCGGCTGCCCAATTCGCGCGACCGGATGTTCTCGCGCCGTGAAAGCTCAGGTCTCGGGGTTGGCTTGCTGATCGATGCACCGCCGGGGCGACATCGTTTGAGGATTTCGGGCGCGGTCGTGTCAACGGTGCTGCTCCCGAGAGTAGATAGCTCCAGCACCGTCGTTCCCATGATCACGATGGATGAGGCGTTGAAGCTCGAGAGCGCGATGCGCGTCGAGTGTGTCGGTACGATTGAGGTTGTGCCGCGGCTGTACTCCGGCATCGAGTACACGACCGATGCGGAACTGATAGCGCGCGTCGCAGATATGCTTGGCACCGCGCGATTTGCCGACGACGGTGATCGCGAGGTCTCCTTTCACGAGGCTCTGCGCAGACTCGTCGGCAGTTCCACAGGCAACACAGTCGAGCCGAGAGTGCGATCGACCGTGCGCGTCGAGCAAGACGGAAAGTCCGAGCTTCTCGGCGGGCTCTCGGGCGATCAGTACACGGCCGGCGAGTATCCCCAGGACATTCCAAGCACCATCGACCTCGCGAGACCGTTTGCGGTCGTGCTGTCACCGAACTCCCCGACGAATCGGACGGCCACGCAAGTGCTTCATCGCTGGAATCCGAACCATCAGCCCGTCACCGCTGCACGCCCGACGGTCTTCGCCTCGTTTGTCCTGCGATTCCAGAACGCACGGGCGGCGCCTGTCGTCGAGATCGTTCCTGCCACGCTTGATCCCGCCGTCGCGAGGAAGCGAGATGATGACGCGACTCGCACAGCGGTGATGGCGTGGGCAGCCTGGCTTTCGCCGCGGCTTGCGAGTGAACCAGGTACGCGCAGCGGTGGCGAGGAGGCGGGCCGCTCTCGACCATGGATCTCGCTCGACGGCGACAGAAAGGTCCGCCGCGGCGCCGACGGCCAGCCGACTGATCCCTCAGTCAATCCGTGGCCTGCGGATCTCAAGCTTTGCGGCTGGATCGAGCTGCGTGCCGGCGACCGGCTCGTGGCTCCTGTTGTTCACGCGTTTGGATCGTTGCGGAACAGCTTTGGAAACTCGTTGCCCGTCCCGCTCGTCGATGTGGGGCCC
>CAIXEV010000456.1 GCA_903918555.1 uncultured bacterium
CGATGCTTCGAAGCTCCGGCACCATCACGCTGTCGATCACATGCACGAGTCCGCCATCGAAGGCGACATCGGTGGCGACGAGGCGCGCGCCGTCGACGGTGAGCGCGGCGGGATCGACCTCGAGCGACTGCCCGGACACCGCCTTGAGCCGCCGGCGAGCGAGCAGCGCCGAACGCTCGAGCGACTGCGCGACCACATGGTGCGTGAGGATCGCCTGCAGCGCGGGCTTGCCCTTCGCGCTCGTGAGGAACTCGACCTGCTCGCGCGGAAGCTTGGCGAACGCTTCGTTGGTCGGTGCGAAGATCGTGAGCTTCGCATCCTTCGGAAGCTCGAGCTCTGCGGCCTTCACCAGACTAAGCAGCGTGGTGAGGTTCGCCTTCGTCGCGACCGCTGCGAGCGAGTTCGTCGACGCCTGCTCGGCCCGAGCCGCGCCGATCGGGCGGATCCAGTCGACTTCGATCGCGAACGGGCCTTCTTGCTTGTCTGCGAGCGTGATTCCAACCGACTCGATCGACGCCGGGTCAAGCGCCGGCGCATTGCGCATGCGCTGGCCGAAGCTGTTCGCGACGCACTGATCGAAGGGGATCTCGACTTCAGTCCACTCGCCGGCCTTCGTCTTGAACACGCTCTGGTATCCACCCGCCATGAGGCGCAGGCGCGACGAGCGGATGTCGCACTGATACGACCGGCCATCGCCCTTCACGCGCATGATGAGCCCCGTCGTTCCCGCGTAGGTGCCCTCGGGGACCGCCGTGCGGATCTGCGAGAAGCCGCCGTTGTTCTCGAGCGAAAGTTCACCCGTGAAGCGCAGCGTGCCGCCCTCGCCCGCCGCGATGCGACCGGTCGAGCGGCCGCCCATCACACCGTCGAGGACGGTCTGCCAGCCCTTGACGCCGCTGTCGAACTCGAGGTTGGCCGTGGCCTTCGATTCGGCCTTCGATTCGGGCTTCGAGTCGGGCTTCGACTGCGCAGCCGCAGGGCTTGCGGTGCAGACGAGAACGGTGGCGATGAGCGAAACGAGTGAGAAGTTGAAACGCAGCATAAGGCGGGGGGCTTCGCCGGCGCCGCTCCCGTGGATGCTGAAACCGACGGGAGTGGATCCGCGTTTTCTGCGATTGCGGGTCAAAGCCGATATCGAGAGCCCTTCCGTTCGCCGCAGAAACTCCGATCGCGCGCCGCGTGGAAACTTCGAGAAAGCCGCTCAGGCCCGCGAGGCGAGGGTTGATCTGACCAAGCACGATCCGAGGATGGGCTGCCGAACACCCGGAGCACCTCAGCGAGGTGAGATCGAAAGATCGAACGCCAACGACTCGACGACCGCCGTCGGCAGGGGGAAGGTCGCATCGACGGACTCCGCAGTGATGAGGTTCGCCACGGCATCCTGACCCCTGACCACTTGGAACCACTTCTCTCCGTCGCGCATGACGCGGAACTGCCGTTCGTCGGCGGTGCCGCCGATGTACGGGAGGAACGGAAGCTGTGCCGCGTACCTCGTGGGTACGAGCATGTACAAGCCGGTACGGACACGGCACCGAGCGGGCACCGAGGTGTGAATGCGCGGCACCCTCGTCGCGGCCGCCTCGTCGCGTGTCGTCGCGTGATGGCGAGGTGCGTCAGGGGTTGCGGGCGACACGGAAACCGCCGCTGAC
>CAIXEV010000457.1 GCA_903918555.1 uncultured bacterium
GACACGATCCATCAAGCAAACGCACGCGCCGGTCGATCACGGCGCGTGCGTGTTTTTGTCGGGTCGCTCAGCCGTTCGCCATCACGGCGGCGGCAGCGTGTCGCGGCCGCGGATACCGTTCGCGGTGAGATAGTGGACGGAGGTCTTCACGAAGAAGTCGTCGGCTTGCGTGCCGCCGAACCCGCTGCCCCCGAAGGGCGTGTTCTGCAGCCAGAGTCGCATCTGCTGCTGGGTGCCCGGCACGCGCGCGCGATCCTGGGCGTTCATCGCCTCGCCCGTCGTGAACAGGCGAACCGATCCATCGAAGAACGCCGCATACGAACGCGCGCGGAACGAATGGTTCCACTGGTACGGCGTCTGTCCGCCCGCAACGGCAGGATTGGCGCCGAGGTAGGGCTCCATGCAGTGGCGCTCGAGCAGCCGCGTCTTGAGCGACGGGAACTGGCACTGCGAGTTGTTCGGCGACTTGTAGCCCTCGCCGTTCGGCACGGAATTGGGCGAAAGGTACAGGGGGAACGTGGCGCTCGTGCCATCGCCGAAGACGCGCGGGTGGTACATCGCCGCGGGCGAATAGTCGTAGGTCGAGTTGATGATCCCCGACTGCGCGTCCTGCTCGAAGTCGCGGCCCTGGTCGATCCACTTCTGCACCTTGCGCGTCATCGCCGGGTCGTCGGGCGCGTAGAAGGTCTGGTCGTAGAAGCGGCCGTCGACGTAGGCGTTGAACTGCCGCACGTTCGTCCAGCGGAACGAACCTTGCGCAACCGAGGTGTTCAGCGGGTTGAGCGGGATCTGGAACACGCCGCCATCTGCCGTTCCCGGGCACGAACCCGTGCCGTGGCCGATGATCGTGGTCTGGCCGCTCGCGCTCGTCCCGACCGTCATCGGCGGCGCGCAGCCGTTCGCCTGCTGGTATGCCGCGAAGAGCGTGGCGGCGCTTGTCGCCGCGTTCGTGGCATAGACCCCGAGGTTGTCGGGGCACGCCGTGAACTGACGGCCGTTGAAGTCCGCGGCATATTCGGCGTGCGCGGCCGCGAGCGTGGCGAGCTGCGCGGCTGACTGCTGGCGCATCGCGCTGCAGCCGACGCGGCGGAAGACCGGAACGGTCGACGCGGCGAGCACGGTGACGGCGGCCGTGACCGCAGCCGCCTCGGTGAGCGTGAATCCGCGGCGCGCGCCGTGAGATCGAGTGTGTTGCGTGGTGTGCATGGTTCGTCTCCTTTCAGTCGCGCGAGAGAAGGTCGCGGCCGAGGATGCCGCCGGTGGTGAGGATGTGGAAGCTCGTGCGCGCGCCGTCGACAGGCGTCGAGGGCTGCCAGCCGTTCGCGCCGAGCGGCGTGTCGGCCGACCACAGTCCGTCGCCCGACTTGCTCGATTCACGCAGGAGGATGTCGTCCGCTTCCGCGTGCGCCATCGAGACGGTCTGCACGCTGCCATCGAAGAAGAGCGTGTAGGGCGAGCTCTTGCGGCCCGCGTTGAACGCAAGGCCCGCGCTCGGCGCGCCGCGGTACCAGCCGTACTCGCACATGCGCGTCTTGAGCGACGGATACGCGCACTGCGCGACGGACGGCGCGCGGTAGCTTTCGGCGAACGACGCGGGCGCGCGGAAACCGCCCTGCGCGCGCGGCCGAAGCACGCTCGGATTCAGCATCGCGGCGGGCGAGAAGCA
>CAIXEV010000458.1 GCA_903918555.1 uncultured bacterium
CAGGAGCACTGCTCATCGCTTGTCCCCATTCTCTTGCTGCGAACCGCCCGCCCCCCGCTCGGCGGCGCGGCGGGCGCGTTCGGCGGCGTCGCGCTTGCTCATCCGCATCGTGGTTCGGATGACCGTCCACATCGAGACGACCACCCCGCCGATCGCACCGACCACGATCCAGCGGTTGTAGGTGCCCATCATGTAGTCGGCGCCGAGGCCCAGCAGGATTCCGGCCGCGACCTCGCTGAGCATCTGGGTTCCAAGTCCGAGCAACGACGCGTCGGAAACGCCAAGCCTCTTGATGCCCCTCGAGCTCGCGCGCGATTCGGCTCCCGACGGGGAGCTCGCGCCTTGGCCACTGCGCTCGGATGGTCCGCTTTCGTCCTTCACGCCTACACCGTACCATCTCGATCCCATGGCGACCCGCGACGAAGATGTCATCGATGTGACCCCCACCCGCCTCACCCGCGGCGAGAGCCTCTTCCTGCCGTCGATCTTCAAGGGGCTCGGCACCACGCTGCGCCACTGCTTCGAGAACATCGGCCGTGGCGGGTCGAACAAGAAGAACATCTGGGTGCTCCAGTACCCCGAGCAGAAGCGCGACGACCGCCCCGTCGAGGAAGGCGGCCAGTACCGCCCCTACTTCCGCGGCGTGCATCGCCTCAACAAGGACGAGGACGGCCGCGTCCGCTGCGTCGCGTGCTTCATGTGCGCGACCGCCTGCCCCGCGAACTGCATCCACATCGTCGCTGCGGAGTCGCCCTGGAGCGACCGTGAGAAGTATCCGAAGCAGTTCGACATCGACGAGCTGCGCTGCATCTACTGCGGCATGTGCGAAGAGGCCTGCCCGTGCGATGCGATCGAGCTGACCCCGCACTACGAGGTCACCGGCCTGTCGCGCCAGGAGCTCATCTTCGACAAGACGAAGCTGCTGCAGGTGTACGACGAGACGGTCGGCGAAAAGCCGATGTGATGTCGGCGGCGCCCTGAACGCCCGAGTTTCCGATGGATGCACAGCGGAGCTGTTCAACTCCACTGCTGCTTACCTTTTCTTGTCCTTCTTGCGGAAGGCGTCGATGATGCCGCCGATACCCTCGACGACTGCGCCGGGGTCGCGCTTCAGCACATCGCCGATGTCGGGCAGCGCGAGCTCCTGCTTGAGCTTCGCGGGCTTGCCGTTCGCGTCGAACAGCGGGCCGCTGAGCTTCACGCCGACGCTGAGCGACTTGAGCAGCTCGGGGCTCGCGGCACCGATCGTATCGACGACGCTCCGCGCGTCGCGCGACCAGTTCGCGGCGTCGGACAGCGGCACGGCCGTGCGGATCTCGTTTGCGTACATCGGCGTCGCGGCGAGATCGATGTCGCCTGAGAAGACGAGCGAGTTGCGCCATGCGCCGGTCTGCGTCTTGCCCGCGCGGAGGCTGAAGTCGCGGTAGGTGAGGCGGCCCTTCGAGACGATCACGCGCAGCGGATCGATCTGCGCCTCGAAGCCTTCGGTGCGCCCAGCTTGCAGCAGCGAGAGCAGGAAGGCGAGCGGCCCCGCGTTCGTCAGCTGGATCTCGCCCGTCTCGAGGGTGAACGCGGCGTCAAACTTGCGCCGATCGCCGTCGAGTGGCCACGCGAGCGAGTCGAGCGTGAACCTCGCGCGCTCCTTCGAGGTGACATCGGAGAAGACCGGATTGATGGGCGTGAGCAACTGCTCGCGCACCTCGGGCGAGAGCGTGAAGGTCGCGCGCATCGGCTTGTCGGAGCTCGAGCGCAGGAACCCCTCGCTGACCGTCAGCGCGGGCGCATCGACCGTGGCGAACTGGGAGGACAGCTTTGCCGAGAGCGCGCCCGTCGAGCCTGCAGCCGTCGAGAGGTTCTTGGCGACCAACTCGGCGTCGATCGCGTCGCCGATGTAGCGGCCAACGGCGCCCTTCGTGCCTGCGAGCGCGTCGACCGTGGCGGCGGGGAACTTGGTTGCCTTGAGCGTTGCATCGACGATCGGCGTCGCCTTCGCGTCCTTCGCGCGCGCGACCGCGCCGCGCACGCGCGCGTCGAGATCGAGCGCGCCCTGCGCGGGGGCCTTTCCGTCGCCGACGATGCGCACCAGCAGTTCGTCCGACAGACGCTTGGTCGACACCGAAAGCGCAAGCGCGCCCGTCGAGACCGTGGACTTCTGCCCCTGCGCGTCGGTGACCTCGATCGAGACCGGCGAGAGCGAGCCCGAGACATCGAGCGCGGCGTCGGCAAGCACCGGCTTGAGGTCCGCGTCGAGCGGCACACCCGCCGACTTGATCGCCAGCTTTGCGTCGACCGGCGCCGTCACGCGTCGCTTGGGGTCCTTGCCGAGCCCGGCCATCGAGGCGAACGCATCGGCCGCAATCTGTGCGTCGATCGAGCCAGTCGCGCGTGCGACGCGCTGCTTCGCTTCCTCGACGACATCAACCGTGACGGATCCGCGCGTCTTCGGGAACGCGAGCGCGACCTTCGCCTGCGCTGCGCCCCGCTCGCGGAGCTCGACCGTGCAGTCGCCCGCGCCGCCGAGCATGCCCGAGTAGCCGCCTGGCTCGAGTCCGAGCGCACCCTCGACGCGCGCGAGGTCGAACCCCGTGAGCGCGAGCGTGCCCTCGACGCCGCGGAAGAGCTTCGCTTCCGCGGGCTTCTTCCAGACGATGTCGTATCCGAGCCTGCCCGCGGAGCCGCCCGCGCCGAGCGACGCGAAGCCCTTCGCGGTCGCGCGCTCGTCCTTCATCGCGTAGGTCGCGTCGGCCTCGAGCCGCGGCACTTCGAGCGCGGCCGACAGCCCGGGCGCGCGCTCGATGCGGAGGCGATCGACGGCCACGCGGGCCGCGATGTCACCGGACGGCGCCCATCCCTCGGCGCCCTTCGCGACTGCGAGCGTGGGCACGCGCACCGAGGCCTTCGCGCCCGGCGCAAGCGCCACGGTGTCGGGCAACTTGGCCGCCGCGAGCACCTCGGGCGTGAGCGACACATCGCACGCGAGATTGGTCGCGGAGAACGCGTCCTTTGCGTAGCGCGCGTTGCCGGAAGCGTTGAGCGTGGCGGCCGCGAGCGTGAAGTCGGCGAGGATCGCGCCGCCTTCGGTGCGGTTGCGCGCGGAGAGCGTCATCGGGCCCGCGCCAAGCACGCCGATCGAGTCCTTCGCCGCCGGCGCGAAACGCGTGATGACCGACGGATCAAGCCCGCGCACATCGATGGTGCCGTCGAGCCCGAGCGCGGCTGGATCGAGAAACGACGCGGGAATCACGGCAAACCGCTGGACGACGCGCGTCTCGGCGCCGTCGATGCGCGCAGCGAGGTCGAGCGAGCCGGGCGCACCGGCGGCCGGCAGCGCGAAGTTCGCGCCGAGCCCCCGCACCGTCGCCACGGACTCGCCGCCAGACACGAGAAGATCGCCCACGACCTCGACGCGCCCGCGCGCCTCAAGCGACTGGAGCGCGCCGCGGCCTTCGGCAGGCCGATACGCAAACGCCGGCACGGACAACTTCGCCGTCGCGCCGCCGCGCGCGACCGACACGGAGCTCTTCGTCACGCGCTCGACGAGACCGCCCTCGAGCGCGACGCTCGCATCGAGCGCGCCACCCGTGACCGACTTCGCGGCAAGGTCGACATTGCCCGAAAGCGATGCCTGAAGCGGGCTTTCCGCGCCGTAGACGCCTGCGAGCGTGGCCGTCAGCCGAGCCGTGCTCTCGCCGAGATTCTTCTCGACCGATGCGCGCAGCGAGTCGGCGCGCACATCAACCCTTTCGCCGGCGATCTTCTCGCCTGCGACCTGCTCACCTGCGACCTCGAACGCGCCACGCACCCCGAGGCGTTCGGCGAGTTCGAGCGTGAATGCGCCGCCTACGGACTCGATCCCGCCGCCCGCGTCCTTCGCGGGCTTGCGCCAGGCGACCTTCGAGCCCTCCGCGCGCGAGACCATCGGCCCGAGCGCATCGACTCCGAGCGCGCGCAGCAGTTCCGGCCGCACCGACACGCTCGCCTCGAGCGTGCCGTCGTCGATGCTGCCGCCATCGGCCGCGACGGCCGCGTCGAACGCGACCTTCACGCGGCGCGTGTCGAGCAGCGCGTTCGCGCGCCGGCCCTTCTCCTTCTTGATGCGGATGTCCGCAACGCGGCCGAAGTCCTCGACGAAGTCGAGCCGCACGCCTTCGCGCAGCTCGGGCGCGTACGGCTGGAGCACCGTCATCGGCAGCGCCTTCACATCGATGTTGGCTTCGACCGTCGCGGGATCAAGCACGAACTCGTCGGCATCGCTGACGATCCGGCCCGATGCAAACGATGCCTCGATCGTCGCGGGCTGCTCACCGTCCGCACGCAGAGAACCGCGCGCCGACAGCATCGAGCTCTCGCCGAGATAGGCTGCGGTGACCGACAGCTGCTCGGCAAAGATCTCCTGTCCGGCCGCGCTCGGCACGGGCAGGTTCTTGGCCTTCAATTCGACGGAACCCGTGGCACCGAGGGCGTTGAACGAACCATCGATGCGCTGCGGCACGAGCGCGATGAACGCCGCTTCGAAGTCGCCCGCGCGCACGCCGGCGCCCTGCGCGATACCGGTGACGGCCTTCAGCTCGCCGTTCACCTTCATGCCCTGAACATCCGTTCCTTCGAGCCCGACCCAGCCCGTCAGCCCATCCACCGTGTACAGCGGCTTCCCGTCGCGCGTGGCGTCGAGATCGATGCCATCGAGCTCGATGCGGACCTTGCGGCCACCGAGGACCGCCTGCTTTCCGGCGGCGGGCGCGGCGGGCGGCGCAACGACCACCGCAGGCTCGGCCGCGCGCGGCAACCTGGCAAGGCCCGCGCGGCCCTGCGCGTCGATCGGCGTCTGCGCGGATCCCGACACGCTCACCGTCACCTCGTCGCCCGTTGCAAGCGCGAGCAGCCCCTGCGCGACCTCCGCCGTCACCTCGACGGATCCGGTGTCCTGGCCGCCCTGGATCGCGAGCTTCTCGAGCCGCTGCGGCGAGAACCAGCCGAGCCTGACCGCGTCGACCGTGACGACGCCGTTCACCCTGGCGCCGACCTCGCGCTCGACGATGCCACGCACATAGCCGCGCAGGTACACGGGCGCGAACACGACCGCACATGCCACCACAACCAGCACCGCGGCCGTGGCGAGGAACCACTTGCGCTGCAGGAGCGAGTTACCCGGTTTCGTCTTTGATGCAGAGGTCATTCGGTGAATCCGTGTCTGTCGATGGCGGTCGTCGCTCGCGAACAGTAGCAATCGCCCGAGGGTCGTCCCGAAGGCATGTCACATTCCTCCGAAGATTTCGCGACGGCTTCGGATGAGATCGCGGAACAGGACGGCGTGACGAGTTCCTGATCGGGATGCGCGCGGCGAGCGATGCCCGGTCGACGCTCAGTCGACGCCGACGGGCGACGCGTTCTTGCCGGGCGCGAGCGCCAGCATCCGCTCGAGCGCGAGACGCGCGAGCGCCTTCGCCTCTGGATGCACGCTGATGCGATTGACGACCTTGCCGGCCGCGAGATGATCGAGGCACCACGCGAGGTGCGCCTGATCGATCCGGTACATCGTGGTGCAGAGGCACTGGCAGTCGGAGAGGATGTGCACATCGACATCGCGCTTCGCGGCCTCGCGCGCGATGCGGTTCACGAGGTGGACCTCGGTGCCGACCGCCCAGCTCGAGCCGGGCATCGCCTGGCGGATCGTGTCGATGATGTACTCGGTCGAGCCGCGCAGGTCGGCGATGTCGACGACTTCCTGCGCGCACTCGGGGTGGACGAGCACCGTGCGGCCCTCGCGCTTCGCGGCGGCGACATGCTCGGGGCGGAAGAGCTTGTGCACGCTGCAATGGCCGGCCCAGAGCAGCACCTTCGCGCGGCGGATCTCCTCGGCGGTGAGGCCGCCCGACTCGCGCTTCGGGTTCCAGAGCGCGGTCTCCGCAGGCCCGCGCGCGCCGCCATCCGCATCGCCCTCCACATCGCCCTCCACATCGACCTCTGTGACGAACCCATGCGACTTCGCCGTGTTGCGCCCGAGATGCTGGTCGGGCAGGAAGAGGATCTTGATCTCCTCGCCGCGCGCGCGCTTCTGCCCGCCGCCCGCCATCGCCCACTCGAATACGCGCGACGCGTTCGAGCTCGTGCAGCACGCGCCGCCGTGCTTGCCGACGAACGCCTTGATCGCCGCGGTCGAGTTCACATAGGTGATCGGGATGACGCGCGTGTTCGCGCTCGACTTGCTTTCGGCCATCGCCGCGTGGATCGCGTCCCACGCGTCGACCGTGTCCTCGTACGCGGCCATGTCCGCCATCGAGCAGCCCGCGGAGAGGTCGGGCAGGATCACCTCGACATCGTCGGGCGTGAGGATGTCGGCCGTCTCCGCCATGAAGTGGACGCCGCAGAAGACGATGAACTTCGCGCCGCGCCTCGGGGCCTCGGCGGCGGCCATCTGCGAGAGCTTGAGGCTGTCGCCGATGAGATCGGCGTGACGGATCACATCGTCCTGCTGGTAGTGGTGCCCGAGGATGAGCAGCTTCGAGCCGAGCTCGCGGCGTCGGGCCTCGATCAACGCGCCGAGCTCGTCGCCGGATGCGTTGAGGTAGCGTTCTGGGAGAGACGGCTGCCAGAGCATGGGCGCGATTGTAGGCGAGCGGCGGGCGAAATCCGCGCTCCGTCAGTCTTCGTCGTCGGAAAGCGTCGCGGGCGCGCCGATCGCGCGGGGCTCGCCGTCGACCTCCTCGAGCGGCGTCGGCGCGGTGACCGTCGCGATCGCGGGAACGCCGCACTGCATCTCGATCGCTCCCGCGAGCGCCTCGGCGTGGATCGGCGAGTCGCACACGATGAAGAGCGTCGAGCCCGACCCGCTCACATGGACGGGCGACTGCGCGATCCTCTCGGCGCGCGCGCGGAGTTCGCAGAGCGCGGGCGCGACCTCGCACGCAGCGTCGGCGAGGTCGTTGAACGGCATGTCGGCGCGGAAGGCGCCGAGATCGCCCGCGTCGACGAGCCCGCGGACGCGCGGCGCGTCGAGGCGTGCGTCGGGCCGGAGGCGGTCGAACGCGTGGTAGACGGGCCCGGTCGGACACGCGACCGACGGGAACACGAGCACGAGATGCACGATCGGCATCGCGACGCGCGTGAGGCGCTCGCCTGTTCCCTCGACGAGCGCGCTGCCGCCGCGCACGAGGAACGGCACATCGCTTCCGAGCTCGCGCGAGATCGCCTCGAGATATTCGGCGCGCAGGCGAAGGTCGAAGAGCGCGTCGAGCGCGCGGAGCATCGCGGCCGCGTTCGACGAGCCGCCGCCGAGGCCGCCGCCGACGGGAATGCGCTTGCGCAGGCGCAGCTGGATCGGGAGCGCGCCGCCGAGCTTCTGCTCGAGCAGCGCGTGCGCGCGCACGGCGAGATCCTTGCGGATCGGCCAGTCGATGTCGGTGCGGCGCCGCGCGTCCTCATGCCAGTCGATCGAGAAGCGGCTCGGGCGATCCGCGGGCAGGCGCTTGACCTCGAGCTCGTCGGCGAAGGCCGTCGTCACCATCCAGCTGGCGATCTCGTGCATTCCCGCTTGAGTCGGTGGCGAAACCGAGAGCGCGAGGTTCACCTTGGCGGGCGAGAGGCTGAGGACAACGGACGACATGGATGGAGGATAACCCGTGGAAATCGCCCCTGCAGCCGTGAGGCGCGGTGTCGGAAGCCCTTCGACTGTATTCTCCGCGAATGGCCCACGCACGCGCCTACGCCCCCGCCTCGTTGAACGCCGCGGATTTCTCCGCGATCGAACCGCACTACCGCGAGCTCCTCGGCCGCGCGATCTCGTCGACCGACGAACTCGAGCAGCTGATCCTCGACCGGAGCGACCTCGATTCGCTCGTCGCCGAGAGGGCCGCGAACCTCTACATCGCGACCACGCGCAACACCGAGGACAAGACCGCGGAGGCCGCGTTCCTCGGCTTCGTGCGCGATGTCGAGCCGAAGCTGAAGCCGCTCTCGAGCGAGCTCGACAAGAGGATCGCGACGAGCGCCTTCGCCGACGCGCTGCCCAAGGCGCGCTACGAGGTGCTGCTGCGCGGCATGCGCGTCGACATCGAGCTCTTCCGCGAGGCGAACATCCCGCTCGAGACCCAGCTCGCCGAGCTCGATCAGAAGTACAACCAGATCGTCGGCCGCATGACCGTCGAGCTCGATGGCAAGACGCTGACGATGCCGCAGATGTCGCGTTTCCTCGAGGAGACCGACCGCGCCACCCGCGAGCGCGCTTGGAAGGCGATCGCCGACCGGCGCCTCGCCGACCGCGACGCGATCGAGGACATCTACGACCAGATGCTCGCGCTGCGCCAGCAGATCGCGCGCAACGCCGGCTTCGACAACTTCCGCGATTTCCAGCACCGCCGCATGAAGCGGTTCGACTACACGCCCGCCGACTGCATGGAGATGCACAAGGCGATCGAGACGCACCTCGTGCCGATCCAGCGGCGCCTCGACCGCGAGCGCGCGCGCGACCTCGGCGCGACGCCGCTGCGTCCGTGGGACCTCGCGGTCGATGTGAAGGGCCGCAAGCCGCTGCGTCCGTTCGACGGCGCGCAGCAGCTGATCGACGGCTGCTCGCGCATGTTCCACTCGATGGACGCCGAGCTCGGCCAGATGTTCGACTCGATGAAGGAGGGCGACTGCCTCGACCTCGAGTCGCGCCCCGGCAAGGCGCCGGGCGGCTACCAGTACCAGCGCCAGCACTCGCGCCGGCCGTTCATCTTCATGAACGCCGCGGGCATGCACCGCGACCTCGTGACGATGGTGCACGAGGCGGGCCACGCGTTCCATTCGCTTCTTTCGAAGGAAGATCCGCTGGTCGAGTACCGCGGCGCGCCGACCGAGTTCAGCGAGGTCGCGTCGATGTCGATGGAGCTTCTCACGCTCCCCTACCACGGCGAGTTCTACTCGGAGGACGAGTGCCGCCGCGCGCTGCGCGAGCGCCTCGAGCGCTTCCCCACGATCATGACCTGGATCGCGACGATCGACGCGTTCCAGCACTGGATCTACACGAATCCCGGCCACACGCGCGCGCAGCGCACCGATGCGTGGCGCGCGCTCGTGAAGCGCTTCGGCAACGATGTCGCGTGGGATGGCTGCGAGGCCGCGCGCGACGCGCAGTGGCAGCGGCAGCTCCATCTCTTCGGCATGCCGTTCTACTACATCGAGTACGGCATCGCCGAGACGGGCGCCATCCAGATGTGGCTGAATTCTCGGCGCGACGAACGCGGCGCGCTGGCTGCGTACCGCAAGGGCCTTGCGCTCGGCGGATCGCGTCCGCTGCCCGAGCTCTTCAGCGCGGCGGGGCTGCGGCTCGAGCTTGGCGGCAACCTGATGGCCGAGCTCGCGCGCGAGGTCGACGGCGAGTTGTCGCGCGAGATGGTCGCGAGCTGAGCGCGGGGCTCTTCTGCACGCTGCGGTTTCCGACGCGCACTTGGTCTCTCACGGAGGCACGGGGCTCACGGAGACCAGGCCTTTCAATACGTTCGCTCGGCGCGCGGAAACCACTTTGGGACACGATGTCTTCTCTCTTCTCCCTCCGTGCCTCCGTGCCTCCGTGAGAGACCTCCTCGACGGCCGTATCGCCTCACCGCTCGTATCGCAGCCGCTCGACGCCATTGTCGACCGACACGCCATTCTCGACGAACCCGAGCCGCGCGAGCATGCGGCGCGACGCGATGTTGTCGGGCGCGACGCGCGCCGACAGCCGCGTGAACCGCGGCGTGCACTCCTCGGTCGCATGGCGCACCACGCGCGCGAGCGCCTCGCCGCCGTAGCCCTTGCCCCAGTGCGGGCGCGCGAGCCAGTAGCCGAGCTCGGCGGCGGGCTCGCGCCGCGACGGAGTGAACGCGATCCCGCCGATGACCGCGCCGCCGTCGGCGAGCGTGATCGCGAAATCCTGCATGAATCCAGCGTCGCGCTCGCGGGCCGAGCGGGCGACCCAGTCGCGCGCGTGATCGAGCGTGTACGGGTGGGGCACGGTCTCGAGCCAGCGCTGCACCGCTCGGTCGCCGAGGCCCGCGGCCAGCGCCGCCTCGTCGCCGGGGGCGCTTGGACGCAGCACAAGCCGCGCGGTCAAGAGTGAAACAGGCTCGAAACGCACGGGAAGATCCTATCCGAACGGGCTACGCTTCCTTCCCATGACCGCGACGGAACCAGACCGCCTGACCGCCGCCACCCGCCCTGCACCGGCGCCGCTCGACGCGGCTTCGTTTCGCGCGGCGGGCCATGCGCTCATCGACTGGATCGCCGACTACCGCGAGACGATCGGCGAACGCGCCGTCGCGCAGCTGCCCGAGCCCGGCGCGATCCGCGCCATGCTCCCGTCGCGCGCACCCGAGTTCGGCGAGCCGATCGCGCGAATCCTCGGCGATCTCGACGACATCGTGATGAAGGGCGTCGTCCACTGGCAGCACCCGGGCTGGTTCGCGTACTTCCCCGCGAACTCGAGCTACGAGTCGATCCTCGGCGAGCTCGCGAGCGCCGGCCTCGGCGTGCAGGGCATGCTCTGGTCGACGAGTCCTGCGTGCACGGAGGTCGAGACGCACATGCTCGACTGGCTCGTGCATGCGATGGGGTTGCCCGAGCGATTTCTCTCGACCTCCGACGGCGGCGGCGTGCTTCAGGACACCGCAAGTTCCGCAGCTCTTGTCGCGATCGTCGCCGCGCGCGAACGCGCGACGAAGTTCGCAAGCGACGCCCACGGCCTCGCCGCGGGCGCGCGCGCCGTCTGCTGCTACACGAGCGACCAGGCGCACTCGTCGATCGAGAAGTCCGCGCGCATCGCAGGGATCGGCCGCGAGTTCGTGCGCCTGATTCCCGTCGACGACCAAGGCCGCATGCGCGTCGATCTCCTCGCCGCCGAAGTCAAGCGCGACCGCGCGCTCGGGCACCTGCCGGCCTTCGTGTCGGCGACGGTCGGCACGACAGGCGTCAACGCGGTCGACAGCGTGCCCGAGATCGCGGAAGTCTGCCGCGCGCACGACCTCTGGCTGCATGTCGACGCAGCGATGAGCGGAACCGCCGCGCTTTGCGAGGAATTCCGCTTCGTGAACGCGGGCGCCGCGCACGCCGACAGCTGGTGCTTCAACCCGCACAAGTGGATGCCCGTCAACTTCGACTGCGATGTGCTCTGGGTCGCCGACCGCGCCGCGCTCGTGCGTGCGCTGAGCGTGCTGCCCGAGTACCTGCGCAACGCGGCCACCGAATCGGGCAAGGTCATCGACTACCGCGACTGGCAGGTGCCGCTCGGCCGCCGGTTCCGCGCGCTCAAGCTCTGGTTCGTGCTGCGCTCGTTCGGCCTCGAGGGGCTGCGCGCGCTCGTCCGTTCGCATGTCGCGATGGCCCGCAGGCTCGCCGACCGCGTGCACGCGTATCCATCGCTCGAGCTCGTCACCGAGCCCGCGCTCAACCTCGTGGCGATCGCGCACAAGGGTGGCGACGAATCCACGCAGCGCCTCATCGACGCCGTCAACCGCGACGGCCGCTTCTTCGTGTCGCACTGCCGCTTCCACGGAAGGCTCGTGCTGCGCGTGTCGATCGGCGCGCTCGCGACCACGCCCGCGCATGTCGAGGCGTTCACCGAGCATCTGCTCGCGGAGGCCGCGCGCGCATGACGGACGACGCGTCAAAGCCGCTCTCCGCTTCCGATCCATCGCCGAAGCGCCGCCGGTCGCTCAGCTACCACACCGCGAACGTGCGCAACGCGATCGTGACGAGGCTGCCCGATGTGCTTCTCGGCGGGCGCCTGCGTGCGCGGCATGTCGCGCAGCCGATCGAGCTCAACGAGTACACGCTCGCAAGCGCCAACTGGCCGCGCGCGTTCGACGGCCTGCGCATCGCGCACATCTCCGACATCCACTTCGGCCACCTCCTCGGGCCCGAGCGGCTCGCGCAGGCGGTCGACGCCGTGCGCGCGGTCAAGCCCGACCTCATCGCGATCACGGGCGACCTCGTCGACCTCTCGGCGCACGAGTCGCCGCTTCTCTTCGAGCACCTCTCGCTCCTCAAGGCGCATCTCGGCGTGTTCGTCGTGCTCGGAAACCACGACCACCTCGATCACCCACGCTCGATCGTGCGCGGCGCGCGCGACGCCGGCCTCGTCGCGCTCACCGACGACTCCGTGCGCGCGGGCGGCCGCGACGGACTCCTCGTCGCGGGCATCGACTGGTCGAAGTCGATCTCAGGCTGCATCGACCGCCTGCGCCGCTGCGGCATGGCGCGCGCGGACCTGCTGCTCGCCCACAATCCGAAGGCGTTCGTCGGCGCGGTCGACCGCGAGATCCCGCTCACGCTTTCGGGCCACACCCACGGCGGGCAGGTCGCGCGGCGCGCGAACCGGCGCCACAACCTCGTCTTCACGGCGCGGCTGAACGCCGGCCACTACCAGAAGGGCGAGAGCCACCTCTATGTCACGAACGGCGTGGGCGCGTGGTTCCCGCTGCGCGTCAACTGCCCGCCCGAAGTCGCAGTCATCGAGATGCGCACGCGTTGATACGCTGCGCGGATGCCCCTCCCGCTCGCGCCGCTTCTCATCGCCAGCTCCGCACTCGCCGCCGATCCCGCGCCCGCGCCCGTCGTCGACGACCCGAGCGCGTTCAAGCTGTCGCTCTCCATCGAGGCGTGGTTTCCGCGGCTTGAAGGCAACTTCGTCGATGGTCCCGCGGAGGTCGATGTGAGCGCCACCGATCTCGACGACAGCGAGCCGTCGTTCGGCGGCGAGCTCGCGTTGACGCGCGACCGGCTCACGGTGTCGCTGCGCGGCTTCGCGACCGCGACCGAAGGCAGCGGGCCCGTCGACGGCGCGTACACGCTCGGCGGACTCTCTGTGAACGCGGGCGACGCGGTCGACAACTCGTTCTCGTGGTGGTCGGCGGGCGCGCAGATCGCCTACGACTTCTACCGCCCGCTCGCGGAGCAGCCCACGCGCTGGAGCGAACCGCGCGCGAACTGGACCGCGCCCGCGAACAACACCGATCTCTCGGTGTTCGCGCTCGTCTCGGCCGATGCGCAGGGCCTCCAGCGCGACCTCGCGAACCTCACGAGCGGCCTCTCCACCGACGCGAACGAGACATTCGCGGTGATCAACGCGGGCCTCGGCTTCCGCCTTGCGTTCGACACGAAGGAGCACTTCCCGATCGTGCGGCGCGTCGACCTCGGCGCGTCGGCCGCGGGCGGCGCGATCCTGCCGATGACGGGCGGCGACTTCGGCTTCGGCGTGCGCATCGAGGCCGACATCAGCTTCTGGTTCTGCCCGAAGGGCGCCGCGTACTTCGGCTACCGCTACATCGGCGGCTCGTACGAAGGCGAGGACCTGGCGCTCGACGGAAGCCTGCAGGGCCTGCGCGGCGGCATTCGCTTCGAGTTCTGAGCACGCGATGGACGAGCGCCGCACCAAGCCCGATTCGAACGACACACACGGCGGCTTCCTCCGCTTGGGCGGCGGCTGCGGCGTGCGCCTCGGCGCGCTCGACTTCTCGTTCGTGCGCGGCAGCGGCCCGGGCGGGCAGCATGTCAACAAGACGAGCACGAAGGCGCAGCTGCGAGTCCTCTTCAGCGAGATCCTCGGGCTCGACGAGGCCGGCTTCGCTCGGCTGCGCGGCATCGCGGGCTCGCTCGCGGTCGGCGAAGGCGCGGACGAGGCGCTCTTGATCAGCGATCACTCGACGCGCTCGCAGGCCGACAACCGCGAGGCCTGCCTCACGCGGCTCAAGACGGTCGTGTCGATGGCGGCGAAGAAGCCGAAGGTGCGCAAGAAGACGAAGCCGACGCGCGGATCGAAGGAGCGCAGGCTCGACGCGAAGAAGCGCGAGGGCGAGAAGAAGAAGGACCGCGGCTGGCGCGAGTGATTCAGTCGCGTTGGACGCGCATGATTCAGTCGCGCTGGACGCGCGTGATTTCGTCGCGCTGGACGCGCATGATTTAGTCGCGCTGTACGCGCGGGGGCCCGAAGCCGAGATGCGAATACGGCGTCGCGGCCGCGGTCTCGGCTGGCGCTTCGGGCGCTGGCGCGATCGGCGTGGCCTGCACGGCCGGCAGATCGACGCGCACGCGATCGCCGACCGACGCACCGGGCGTCGAGCCTGCATGCGCCGGGTGCTGGCCATCGACACGCGTGTCGACGCGCGCTGCGCCGAAGTAGGACTCCGGTCCGATGCGAGTCGTCACGCGGCCGTCGATCTGCCCTTGTGCAAGCGGTCGCGACTGCGGCGCCGCGGGCGACAGGTGCAGTTCACCGGGCATGCCGATGTGGAACACCGTGCCTGGCGGCGCGACCGCCTTCATGCCACGCGAGGTGCGGCGATAGACGCTTTCGGGAAACACCGCGAACAGCGCGCCGTTGCCGCGCATGAGCTTGTCGCTCTCGCCAGGCACGCGGTAGACGCGCTGGAACGCCGTGGGCAGGCGCGTGTCGTGCGATGGCTGGCGGAAGCTCGCGCCGAGCGCACCGACATCCTCGCTGCCCTGATCGACGACCTCGAGATCGTCGCGGAGCGGGCCGGCCTCTGCGTTGCCATCGACGCGACGGACCGGGCCCATCGACTTCCGCACGGGCGACGATGCGTCCGCGCCGGCCGGCACGCCGGCGGGCTGCACCTCGCGCACGGGCGAGGCCGAACTGGGCGGAGCGATCGGCAGGGCCGCGGGCGGC
>CAIXEV010000459.1 GCA_903918555.1 uncultured bacterium
CACCGGTCGTGGGTGAGAGCGGGGCGTCCGCGCAGCCGGCGCTCACCGCTTCTGCGGCGCAACCTGCGTGAACACGAACACCCCGTGCTTGTTCGCGACCGCGATATCGATGCGTCCGTCCGCGTTGAGGTCGCCCGTCCAGAACTGCGTCCCCACCCCGCTGTCGTTGTCGATCTCGTGCTTTACGAACCGCGCGCCGCCGGGCACGGACGCGTCGCGCATGAGCCTGAACCACGCAAGCACCGGCGGCGCCATCGGGTCTTCGTCACCCATCGGCCCGTGCGCCCAGCGGCGCTTGCCCGTGATGATGTCGGGCAGGCCATCGCCGTCGATGTCGCCGATGCGCAGCGCATGAATCTGGCTGAAACCCACGCCGTTCGCGTTGTCGGCGGCCGCGCGCCCCAGGATCACGCGCTCGGTGAACGACCCGTCCGCGTTCTGCTCGAACCACGAAAGGCCGTAGCCGTGCGCCTTGATGCTGGTGACCACATCGGCGCGGCCGTCGCCGTTCACATCGATCGCGTACATCTGCGCGCCGCCCTCGCCGAAGTTCGCGGCGTGGAAGCGCCACGGGTCTGCGGGCATCGCGCCCGCCGCGTCGCGCGCGGGCTGCTCGTACCAGCCCTTGCTCGTGAGGATGTCCGCGCGGCCATCGCCGTTCATGTCGCCGGCACCGTAGCCATGCGTGTAGCGATGCACCGCCTGCGCAGCCTCGGGCCCATGCGCGGTGATCGCGTGAAACCGCGCCTTCGCAAGCGGAGCCTTCCAATCGATCACGGCGAACCCGAACTGCCCGTGCGCATGGCAGAGGAGCTCGGGCCTGCCGTCGCCGTCGACATCGGCGAGATCCGGCGACTCATTGTCGGCGGGCGCGAAGATGTCAACGCGCCGCCAAGTCGCTGCCTCTTTCGTTCCCGGGTTCACGAACACAGACGCGGCCTCGCCCGGCGGCGCGTACACGAGGATGTCGGTCCAGCCGTCTCCGTCGAAGTCGTGCGCGAACTGCTCGAAGTAGTCGGAGTAGCCGGTGTCCGCGCGGTACGGCGTCTTCGTGATGCCCGCGGGATTGTCGCGTTCAGGCGTGTAGGCCTCGCGCCGCGCGAAATCGGGGCCAAACCAGATGAACCGCCCTGCCGCGACATCGACATGTCCGTCGCGGTCGAAGTCGGCGGCGGTGCAGCCTTCCGCAAGGAAGTCCTTCGTCAGCGTGCGCTTGGCGAAGGCGACGCCGTCCGGCGGCACAAGAGCCTGCGCGAGCGCGACAAAGACGATTGCGTGCATCCCGCCTCCTTCCCCGCTCAATCGAGCGGTCGGCCGTCCCAGCGCACGAACGACTCGATCGCCTCGTATTCCTGCAGGCCGAGCTCGTCGTAGAGCTTCGCCGTCTGCGCGTTGCGCTGCTCGGCGCGCTCCCAGAACTCGCGTTCGTCGGCGCCCGGGAAGAGCGCGCGGTCCTTCTGCGACTGGTGCTTGAAGATCGCCGCACGCTTGCGCGCGACTTCATCGGGCGACAGCGGCACCGCCATCTCGGTCTGCTCGACATCCCACTCCTGCCACGCGCCGCGGTAGAGCCAGGTCGTGCACTGCTTCATCCACTCGTGGTCCGCGGGCTCGCCCGCGCACTCGCGCAGCGCGCGGAAGATCGCGGCCAGACACACGCGATGCGTGCCATGCGGGTCGCTGAGGTCGCCCGCCGCGTAGACCAAGTGAGGTTTCACGGCACGCAGAATGTTCTTGACAATCTCGATGTCCTCTGTGCCGAGCGGCTTCTTGCGCACGCGGCCCGTCTCGTAGAACGGCATGTCGAGGAAATGCAGGCGCTCTTCGGGCACGCCGCAGTAGATGCCCGCGGCCTTCGCCTCGCCGCGGCGGATGAGCGCCTTCAACCGCTGCACCTCGGGCGGGTCGACTTCGCCCGGGCGCTTCGACTTCAGCTTGCGCGCGATGTCGTGCTCCATGCGTTCGGTCTTGGCGCCTTCGAAGCCGAAGAGGCCGTTGAAGTCGGACGCGAAGTCGAGGAAGCGCAGCGCCTCGGCGTCGAACACCGCGATGTTGCCCGAGGTCTGGTACGCGACATGCACCTCGTGGCCCTGGTCGACGAGGCGGATGAGCGTGCCGCCCATCGAGATGACATCGTCGTCGGGATGCGGGCTAAAGATGAGCACGCGCTTCGGGAAGATTTCGTCGCCGGGGCGGTCGATGTCGCCCGCCTGCTTGCGCGACTCGGGCTTGCCGCCCGGCCAGCCCGTGATCGATCGCTGCAGATCGCGGAAGACGGAGATGTTGAGGTCGTACGCCTTGCCGCGGCCCGCGAGGAGATCCTGCAGGTGGTGCTCGTTGTAGTCCTCGGCGGTGAGCTTGAGGATCGCCTTCTTCGTCGTGCGCGCGAGCCAGATCACGGCCTTGCGCGTGAGGGCGTCGTCCCACTCGAGGTCGTGGTTTCCACTGTGATTCGCGCTCGCCCACGGCGCCTTGCAGCGCTCGAGCTCGGCGGCTGCGGCGAGGTCGAGGTAGACCTGCGCATTCGCGTGTTCCTGCAGAAAGCTCGCGGCGATCGAGTTCGTGACGCCGCCCTCGATCGCACGCGCGACGACAGGCGCCTTGCCCTCGCCGAACGCCAGCATCACCACGCGCTTCGCCTCGAGGATGGTGCCGACGCCCATCGTCACCGCGCGCGTCGGCACATTCTCCTCGCCGAAGAAGTCGCTCGCCGCGTCCTTGCGCGTCACGCGGTCGAGCGTGATCAGGCGCGTGCGGCTCGTGCGCGCGGAGCCGGGCTCGTTGAAGCCGATGTGGCCCGTGCGGCCGATGCCGAGGAGCTGGAGGTCGATGCCGCCCGCGGCGCGGATCATGCGCTCGTAGGCGTCGCACATCGCGCGCACTTCTTCTTCGCCGGCGGTGCCATCGGGAATGTGCGTGTTCGCCGGGTCGATGTCGATCCGGTCGAAGAGATGCTCGCGCATGAAGCGGCGGTAGCTCTGCAGCTCGTGCGGCTGCATGGGCCAGTACTCGTCGAGGTTGAAGGTGACGACACTCTTGAAGGAGAGGCCTTCCTCGCGGTGGAGGCGCACGAGCTCGTCGTAGACGCCCGTCGGCGTCGAGCCCGTCGCGAGACCGAGCACGCAACGCTCGCCCTTCGCGGCCTTCGCGCGGATAAGTTCCGCGATCTCGCGGGCGACGGTTGCGGAGACATCCTTCGCACGCGCGAACACGCGCGTCGGCGTCCGTTCTGCGGGCGAGGCGATCTCCCAGTACGCAGGCGTACGGGGCGCGGGCTTGGTCTCGATCGACTGTGCGGTCGGCATGCGGGCAGCCTCCTTGCTGCGGGCATGATGCTACCGCGAAAGCCGCGAGGAAACGATGTCGGGCGGTGCGGGTTCCAGCATCGGCTTCAAGTCACGGCCCGACCGACCAGTTCATCTCCTGCCCCCACAGTTTGAAGGCCTTGGGGCCGAACTCGAAAGGCCGCGGATACGCATCGGGGTCTTCGCGATGGGTCGCCTGCAACGCCGTGACCTCGTACAGACACTCGAGCAGGTCGCTGGTCACCTGGTACGCGAGTTTCTTGCGATTCCCGTCGGTCGGCTCGCTTCCACCGAAACCTCTGCTCCCCGCAATCTCGCGGAATCGCGCGAGCACCTGCTGCTCGAGTGCCTCGCTCGGCGGGAACGCCGTGAAGTACCCAATCCCGTCGTTGAAGACGGACTCGAGCCGCTGAAGCGCGAGCAGCGTGACCTGCTGCATATCTTCCGGCGGAAGGGCGGACGCATAGCCGGGCGACTCCAGCATCGCGACGATCTCCCGACGCAGAGTGTCGTGCCACGCGGCGAGTCGATCCTTCAGCTCGGGATAGCTCTCGAGCGCCTCGGTCCAGCACGCGGTGAATACCTTCAGCGAGACCGTCATGGCGACGATCCGGAGCGCGGGCCTGCTGCGGTCTGCACCGCACTGCGCAGCGAGCTCTGCGGTCGCGATCGTCTTGATCCGTTCATCGAGGCGTGCACCAGGCGGAAGCGCACCAAGCAGTCGATCGAACCAATACCCCTCGACCTCGACGGCCGCCTTGCCGCAGTCGGAGTCCCGGCTCAGCGTGTCCCGCAGCTCCGCAACAAACCGCTTCTGCGCGCTGTGTTCCCGCGTGCCGATCGCGTTGACCTCCGACGCATCGCTCACCCAGCAGCGGTGAAGACAAAGCGAGGTTGCTCCATCCTGCCCGGGAGGTACCCGTTCGGCCAGGAGTTGGAGGAGGCCGTTCGCGCCAACCGCTTGCGCCTGGCCGCGGATCGTCGCGACGACTCGGTCGGCCGCCTTCACTTGGCCAACCGAGCGGTGGAGATACTGCCGCGCGTCCATCTCCTCGATCCACGCGATCAACCCAAGCGCATACGGTGGCGGGAGACACACGCCGCGGCGGAGCCACGCCCGCGCCTCGCCCTCGACGGCGGACCGCTCGGCTTCGAGGAGCCGCCGCGTCTCCTCGTCGAGCGACGCCTCGGCGGCTGCGATCCTGAGTTCTCGAACGCGACCCGCAAGTCCCCATCCTTGGACTGCGCGGCGGTGCACGGCCGCGATCTCGTCGAAGCCTTTGTACGACGAGAAGCCCTGCGGTCGAGTCCCATCTGCCTCGAGATCGGGCTCGTATCGCCCGACGGTGCAGTCCCCGCTCGCAATCAGGCCGACGATGGACTCGGGAACCTCGATCAGCCACGATTCGTGCGGGGCAGCCGTCTGGAGTACTCCGCCGCCGGACGCCGCTTCGGCACGCTCCAGCCGGATACGCGCGAACGGAAACATGCGCCACTGATCGGGAAGCTCCGCGAGCCGCTCGCCTTCAATCGGTGAGACAACGGGGCCGAATACGCAGACTTTCGTGCCCTTCTCGTTGCGCACGGTGGCGATGCCGTAGAACTTGAGATCGCCGCAACGGATCGACAGCGCGGCGGAGCCCGAGCGGGGCAACTGCTCCACGATGCGACTGTCAAGCGTCTGCCCCGTCCCCTGCGGCGGCTCGTCCGCAAAGGTCGTTCGCGTGGTCGACTCGCTCACGATCAGACCCGCAAGCAGCGCTCCCGCGAGAGATGCTCGCGTAGGCGTCCGACGCCGCAGCAGAAGCTGACCAAACGATCGGTGTCCCGGCAGAGCGCTGGAGAATTGTCCTGAGTCGAACATCACAATTCCTTTGGGAAAGGGTGCCTGGCACGTGCCAGGAGGTGCCAGGCATCGGACGGCACGCGCCAGGCATCCTGACTTGACGCGGCACGCGTCTCCGGAGTGCTGATCTTTCGGAATTCCGAAGGCTGGTCCGTCCAAGGTCAGGGTTTCGGCCACTAGCCAAGGGACAGCAGCGCCCCGTTTCGACGGCGGGCGATCCCTTACGCCCGCCGCATCGGCGCCAAGCCGCCCGAACATCACGAGGATG